>CAYNQP010000148.1:0-8088 GCA_964399325.1 uncultured Pirellulales bacterium | reverse complement strand
TATCATGGATGAGGGCGGCACACTCGACAAATATGAAGGTGATGCGATCATCGCCTTCTGGAACGCGCCGCTGGAGCAGTCGGACCACGCGGTGCGCGCGTGCCGTGCGGCGTTGCGCTGCCAGCGACGGCTCGCCGAGTTGCGCCAAGCATACGAGAAGCGCACCGGCGCAGCGCTACACATGAGGGTGGGGCTCAACACAGGTGACGTCGTCGTGGGAAACATGGGGTCACGGAAGCGCTTCAACTACACGATTCTGGGCGACGCGGCGAACCTGGCGGCCCGCCTGGAGGGCGCCAACAAAGCCTTCGGCACCGAGACGATGGTCTCTGAGAATACGTGGCGGTTGGCATCGGCCGAGTTCTGCGGGCGTCAACTGGCGAACCTGCGGGTGGTGGGCCGGAAGACCGCCGTGCCCGTGTACGAATTGACGGGATGGGCCACTGATGCGGCACCGCCCGGCTGGGATGTCTTCGCAGCCGGACTGACGCGTTTCCGCGAAGGAGACTTCGCCGCGGCGCGGGAGGTCTTCGAGCAACTGCCTGACGACCCGGCCGCTCAGCATTATGCGCGGCGCTGTGCCAATCTGTGCGTCCATCCTCCGGAGGCATGGGATGGCGTCTGGGGGCTGACGGAGAAATGAGCCTGCGACTGTTCATCGGCGGAATACGTGGGAGCCAACCGGCCACCGGAGGCGCCTTCGAGGAATTCGGCGGCGACACAACCTCGCTGCTGCTCGTCGGATCGCGCGGCGAACGACTCGTGCTCGATGCCGGCTCCGGGATGCAGGCCGTCGCCAGGCAATTGGCCGATACCGGGCCCGGTGAGGTGACGGTGCTGTTTTCGCACTACCATCTGGACCATATGATCGGGCTGACGATGAACCCCCTGCTCTACAACTCGGACTGGTCGTTCAAGTTCGTGGGGCCGACCTTCGCCGATGGGGGCGCTCGCGAGGCAGTGACACACCTGCTGGCGCCGCCGTACTGGCCGGTGTCTTGGGAGAAAATGGGCGCGCGGTTCGAGTTTGGCGAGTTCGCGACGGATGAAATCCAGGTGGGGTGCTTGCGCGTTCGGGGCTGCCCCGTGCCCCATCCCGGTGGGTGCCTGGCCTACCGCATCGATGACGCCGACGGCGGCGCATCGCTGGTGTTCGCCACCGATCTGGAATGGCAAAAGCGGACCACAGCGAACGAGACGGCGTTCCTGACGATGTGTCGCGAGCCGAAGCCGGCTGATCTGCTCGTCATCGACGCGCACTTCGCCGAGGCCGACAAGGATACGTTCGCCGGGTGGGGCCACACCTGCTGGGAAGACTGCCTGGAAATCGCCCAGTCGGCCGGCATCGAACAAGTGCTGCTCGGGCACCATGCACCGGATGCCGACGACAAGACGCTGCGCACGCGGGAAGAACAAGTGAAGAAACGCAAGGCCGGCGGCGCGCTCGCGCGGGCCAGGCAATGGATCACGATTGGAGGAAAACGGCGACCATGCTGAAATGGCTCGAACCGACTATACTGCACTGCATTCAGAATATTGCACTGGCGGCAGCGGTATTGCTTGCCGCGTATCTGCTGTCGCTGCCGCTACGCCGCCGATACGCCTCCCCTGAAGGGGTCGAGCCGAGTCGGCGTTCCGGCCGGCAGCTTGTCGCAGTGCTATTGAGCTACATCGCGTTCTCCGTTTTTGTCCTGATCTTTTCCGCTCCGTTGATCTCCTGGCTTGGTCACAGCCAGCTCGCGCCGCTTCCACGTCGCTACGATCAAGCCTGGCTGACGTTCTGGGGCATCTACGCCCTGGTCAGGCTTGTCGAAGGGCTGTTCGTCGAGCTCTTCGCGCAGATGGGAAAGGCCTGTCCTCTCAACCGGCTTACGCGCGGCTTACTGCGTCTGGCGATCATGCTGGGCGTGGCCTTCTTGCTGATCCGGTTTCAACTGGGTTTCAAAATCACCGTGCTGCTCACCTCTACAGCGATTGTCACCGGCGTCCTCGGCTTCGCCATGCAAGGCGTGCTGGGCAATCTGCTGGCCGGTATGTCTCTGCACGCCAGCCGGTCCATGTCGGTGGGCGATTGGATCGAGGTCGATGGAAAGATTGGCAAGGTGGTTCTGGTCAACTGGCGCGAGACGCGGCTGCGCACCCTGGGCGGGCACATGGTGATCGTTCCCAACGGCAAACTCGCAGACCAGACCATCCGCAATTTCTCCTCGCCCACGAACCTGCGCCGGCACGAGGTGCCGGTGGCCGCCAGCTACGGAGATGCGCCCGGCGACGTCATCACCGCGTTGGTGGAGGCGGCCCAAAGCGTACCGGCGGTCGAGAAGCACCCCGTCCCGGATGCTTATGTGACCGGGTTCAAGGACTTCTGCATTGAATACGTGCTGCGTTTCTGGTCGAGACAGTACGAGCAGCGCACGCAGATCGAGGGCCACGTGATGCGGATGATCTGGTACAAGTTCAACCGCCGCGGGATCGAGATCCCGTTCCCCATGAGCGGCCGGCTGCTCGGCAACTTCATGGAGGCGGTCCATGCCCAGCAATTCGAGAAGCCGCTGGCGTCGGAGATCGAGCGGATTGTGGACGACCTGCTCGGCAGCGACTTCGGCCGTAAGCTCCTGGCCGGTCCCGACGGCGTCTGCATGCTCAGCCGCGACGAGCTGAAGGCGGTGGCCCGCGATGTGAAACGCACCCGCTTCACACGCGGCGAAACCCTGATGAACCAGAACGACGACGGAGAGTCGTTCTACGTCCTGGTCCGGGGGAAAGTGCAGGGCAGTATTGCGAATTCCGACACCACCCGCAACGTTGAATTCGAGCTACAGCCCGGAGCGCTTTTCGGCGAAATGAGTCTCCTGACCGGCTTGCCGAGGAGCGCGACCATGACGGCCGCCGCGGATTGCGAACTGCTCGAGTTCGACCGGAGCGCCTTCACACGCCTCCTGTCGCTGCGGGAAGAGATCCCACAGGTGCTCTCGGACCTGGCGGCGGCCCGTGCCAAGGAAAATGCGGAGTCGCTGGAGAAGCTGCGCGCCTCGGCAGTGGTCCCACCGGAACTGGCGCGTGACGGCATCTTGTCTCGTCTCCGGCGCATGCTGGGCGAATGGCGCGGCCGATAAGAGAGTATTCCTGCCCGGAGATCGACGGCACACGGGTCTTCAGCCCGCCTACGGTTCCTGCACGCACTTGCGAACACGCGCCTTTGACATGGATTTCTGTGTCCCGCAGGCTGCAAATCACGCGAAGCCCGCCAGAGTGCCACGGCGTGACGGCCACCCAATTCAACGATGTTTCGCCTGACGCAGCAGGCTGTCGGCACGCCGAGCTAGGTCCGCATTGGTTGTCGTGCGTGCCAGCTTCTCCAAAGGTTCGACAAGGCTGGGGGCATGCTTCCCGGCGTCAGGCTCCTTCAGCAGCTTGTCGGCAATCGTTGTCAAGGCCATGCCGGCCTCCTGCCCAGTGGCAGGGTCGTCCAGAAAGGGGGCGATCAGCGAAATCGCCTCGGGCGAATCGATACCCCCCAGCGTGCCGAGCAGAAGCCGCTTTTCATCGTCGCGTCGGACCAGACCAACGGCCTCGCGACACATCGACAGTCGCCTTTCGGCGGGCATGTCACGGCGCGCCGCAAAACCAAGGTAGCCGCGCAGGCAGAGCATTCTATCATTGGGATTCGCAGCAGATTTCGTCAATGCGAGCAGGTCAGGCACCGCATCGGCCGTCTTCCACGTCCCCAGTACGCGGATGGCGGCGACATGGACATCCGGATTGGCGTCACTGACCGCCTTGCGCACCGCCCGAAGGGCGTTCGGCCCTCCCGTGGCTCCGAGAACGCGCAGAAGGACCATCTTCTGCTCCGGCTGGCTCTGACCCAGCCGACGGATAAGCTCATCGCCAGCAGACCGTGGATCGTCAATCTTCGCACAAATGTCACTTAAGGCCTGCCTGGTGGCGTCGAGATCCTGCGCGGTCTTTGAACGCATGAGCAGATCGAGCAGCACAGGCAACTGGTCGGGACCACCTAACTCGCCGACTTTCTTGATCGCCGCCGGACGGAGTTCGCCTTCGGCATCGGCAGCGGCTCTTGCCAGGAGCGATGCGGCTTGTGTCATCCGCCGACGTCCCATCAAATCGAGCGCAGCCAGACGCGTCGCCGTGTTGCTGCTTCTGAACATCGTCATCACGGCGTTGTCGGCCTCCGGGCCCGGGAGCGACGCCAGGCACTCCAATGCGGTCTGAGAGATCTGGGCATTCGAATCAGCCATAAGATCCACCAGGACCAGTATGGCCGAGGCGTTGCCGATCTCAGGCAGAGTCTTCATGGCCGCGAGGCGAACGGGCAGCGGCCCACCCTTGGACGCGTCAAAGAGAGTCGGCAGCGCTGCGGCGTCACCCCGCTTGCCCAGCGTCCAAATCGCGAGGATCTGATTGTCAGCAGGCAGGTGCATCAATTCTGCGACCAGCACCTGAGTTACCTCAGGCTCCGGCAGATCCAGAGCCGTCTGACAGGCGGCCGAAAATAGAACGTAGTCGTCGCTACGCAGATGCTCACGCAACAGGGCCACGCGCCCCGCGCCACGACGAGCCAGAATGGCGCCGCGCAGCGCACCGGCTCGAACCTGGTGCGGCGCCGGCAGACCGCGAAGGTGGTCGTAGATACCCACAGCTTCATCCCGCTGGCCCTCGGCGCCGAGCTTCTCGGCACAACGCAGGAGCCCTTCATAACGCGCCAGCGCGTTGGCGTCGGTGGAATCCGCCAGCAGAGCGCGCGTCAAGGCCTTCGCCGCCTCGACGTTCCCGATACTGCCCAGCGCCCGGGATGCGGCCTGGGCGGCTTGGGGATCATGAAGCAACTTGGACAATGCGGGTACCGCCTCCGCATCGCGCCGCACGCCGATGCTGCCGATCACGCCGACCAATGGACCACCTTTGAGCTTGCCGAGCGCGTCACGAAAGGCCTGGTCCACCGCCGGGTCCGGGATAGGCTCCAGCGCATAGCGAGCCATGTGGGAGAGTTCTTCGTCACCCAGAAGCCTTGCCAAAGGTGCAATAGCGTCCTTGGTGCCAATGATAGCCAATTGACGACAGGCATCAGCCTTCTCCTTCCGCGGCGCGTCCGACGTCAGTACGGCAATCAGTTTGCCCTCGTCCGACTTCGGCGGAACGGTCTGTGCCGGCAGCGGCGCAACGCCAACCAATACCAGCACAACAATCAGAACGACGTATATCCTTACCCTCAGCATGGCCTGATTTCCTTCCAGTTGAAGTGTCTTCAGATGATCCAGGGCTCGCGCATCGCACGCGAACGGAACCGGTTGGCTTCCGCGTCGTTGACGAATTCTTCTTTGACCGGGTCATATCGCACGTCGCGTTTGAGCCACATGCAGATATTGGCCGCATGCACCGCGGACATCGTCCGATGCATCATCACCGGATTGGCTACGGTCTGGCGGCGTGATTTGACGCAATCGAGGAAGTGACGCATGTGGCTCATCGGACGCTGCGTGCGGGCCATGTAGTCGGACACCAGCTTCTTGAAGTCCTGCATCAGAGCGGGCGAAGAGAGATCGGGTCTCGAATAGCTATCCGCCACGGCGGCCCAACCCCTGGTGCCTTCGTACCGAACACCACACGACCCGTGCCATATCTTCTGGCCCATATCGCGTTCGAGGACCATCTCGACGCCGTTGGCAAACCGAGTGACCATGCCATCGCCGCTGTCGTTGTTGACGTACTGGTACTCGACGGGCGACGTGCCTGCAAGACCCAGCGCCACCTGGCACTGCGCGAAGGTGTGGGCGCCCCATTCGCCGATGCAACTGGTGTGAAAATCGTAGTGATTCCTCCATCCACCGCTCGTGTAGGCTCGGTTGTAGGGCCGCCAGGGGCACGATCCCAGCCAGGCATCCCAATCCACCTCGTCTTTCGGCGGCAACGGCTGAGCGGGCAACCAGTCGTGCCTCATTTCGGCCGCGTCCCACGGAGCAATGTGGGCGCGAACGGTGCGTACGTCCCCGAGTCGGCCCAGGCGGAGCAGTTCGTTAGCAAAGGTGAAGTTCCCCTCGCTCAGCCGCTGCGTGCCGGTTTGATAGATGCGCCGGTAACGCCTCGCGGTCTCCACGACGGCCTGGCCCTCCGCGATGGTCATGCACGAAGGCTTCTCGGTGTAAACGTCTTTGCCCGCGCGCATGGCCAATATCGAGGCCAGCGCATGCCAGCGATCGCCGGTGGCGATCAGCACCGCGTCAATATCCGTACGCGTGGCCAGAAACTCACGGATTTCCGGGTACATGGCGCAGTCTTTGTTGCCGTACCGCGTGTCCACGATTTGCTTGACCGTCTCGCGGCTTGACTTCTGGGCGTCGCAGATCGCGACAAACTGCACATCCGGCTCCGGCAGCATCCAGCGCAGATCGTGTCCGCCCCGGCTGCGGATGCCAATGCCGCCGACCAGGATGCGTTCGCTGGGCGGAACGGCGCCGTTGCGGCCAAACACCGAGGCCGGCACAATGTAAGGCACCGCCGCGAGAGTTGCTGCGCGCCTCAGGAACTGCCAGCGAGACAGGCTTGGCTTTTTCTCTGACATCGTTCTCTCCTCATTGATGGGGCTCAGCGCGCTCACTGCCCTCCCCCAGATCCGGCAGAGACTACTCGACTCTCAGATCTGGGTTGTCAGGGCCAAAGTGTTTGAGCATCACAATGGGGTCTGCCTTCGAAGGATTGGCAATCGTGACCCCCTCTTGGGCCGTACGTTCCGTAACAAAATATTCATCGTAGGTCAACTGCCCATAGCGAATCATCGTGGGCGTCTCAATGTCCCAGACCCCCATGGTACCGTGACCCTGCATCATAATCATGCCATACGCCGCATTGTCATTGACGGTCACCGTCCGGCCGGGCAGCACCGTCAGCTCCTTGGGCACAATCTGGTCTCCGGTGAGAGACTGGTACATGGCGAAGACATCCGAGGCCTTTTGCGGCTCGTAGGTACACAGACTGCCCGGGGCGTGGAGCACGCCGGGCGGGACATCCCATCCCGTGCCCACTTCAAGCCGGTAAGCCTGCGAGAGGTTCGTGATCTTGTTGTCCCCCTTCTCGAAATTGGCCAGGACCCGGCGAACCTGCTCTTGGGTCGTGCCGGGATGGAGGCCAAAGAAGGTATAGGGGAAATCGCCCCCATGATTATTGACCTGGGGCGGAAAGTAGTAGGCTTCGGGTTTGCCGAGCTGGCCCGTGAGCCGGGCATGCTGGTCGCGGTGATGGACGTGATGGGGCAGCGCGCCCTTGTTGTCGAAGAACTTCGAGTACATGGGCCATCGCTGGTGCTCGGCCCAGAGCCGCGCGCCGATGATCTCGCCCTTTAGCTCGTCGATAGCATCACGCAGCAAAACCTGTTGCGTCGCACCGCCGTCCTCGAAAACGATGAAACTCAGACCCTCGTTCGGTGAGGTCAGCGACCCGTTGTCGGCGGGGGTCGTGGAGGAGAACCACCTCTCGTCGATACCGCCCCGCGCGCCGCCCAGGGCGTAATAGTCATCGGGATGGAGCTTGATCCGTCGCCCCGGGACACAAAACGAGGGTGGCACCCAATTCGGGGCCAATCGCAAGATTCATTTTCCTTGTTCCAGAGCCTTTTGGGCTACCGACCTTGCTGACATGACCATTGCCCTTTCATGGACGTAGTGGACATAGTGGACTTGGTGGACGAATGGGACCTGCAGGCCCACGGCGCCCACCAAGTCCATCTCGTCTCATTCATCACGCTTTCACGGCCTCCCACGTGCCCTTCTTCGCCGAGGCCAGTACGGCGTCGCACACATATTGTGTCGCCAACGCGTCACGGAAGGTGGGCGACGTCGGCGTGGTCGAAGTAGCTGAGACGATGCAGATCGTGCAGGTCCCAGGCCATCGAGGCGTGCAGGTTGTTCGGGTCACAGATGTCGATGGCATCGATATCCTTGCGCTCGATCAGCTTGCACCAGTCCGTCTCGACGGATTCGTAATCCCATTGGTCGGCGAACGCCTTGGCTTTCTGTGCGTCACGACCGCACACGGCCTTCAGAACCGGGCGGTAAGCCAGATCGAAGAAGTGAT
>CAYNQP010000147.1:0-8090 GCA_964399325.1 uncultured Pirellulales bacterium | reverse complement strand
AACCATTCAGGGTGATCCTGGAAGTACGTCTGCGGCGGGATCAGCGGATAGAACGTGTGGACAAAACCTTGATACTTGTGCTTGCCCCCGCGCGTGGCGTCGAGCCGCTCGCCGTTACCGTTGCATTTATTCCGCACCGCCCAGTCCCCATCGAACGCATCGAACCAGTAGGCCTCGCGATATTCCAAGGGCGGGACATAGCGTCTATTGATATCCCCGATCGTAACGGTGGGCCGGCGCGGAATGGTGCTCTCGGTGGACGACCACCATCGGCACCCCAGGTAGTCTTCCAGGAAGGTGTAGACGGCATAGAGGGTCCCGCGCGGTTCGCCACCGGTCAGGATCAGGCCGTTCCTGAAAGTCTTGATGACAATCCCCTCGGCCCCGAGGTCGTCGGCCGTGCGGCTGGCCCTGGCGTGCAGAGCCGCTTCCGGGAACAGGCAGATGCAGGGCCTGCCACCTGCTATCCTGTTGACGATCTCGAACTCCCCCCCCGTGATTTGTCCCAGGAACGTGGCCAGCTCCTTGGCGGCGTGCCGCACCGGCTCGGACGCGTCGGGCCGGACTACGATGACGGCTTTCGCCTGGCCATCCTCAGCGATGGTCATGTCACCATAGCCGGCCGTGCTGCACAGCGCGATGACAACCACCGCGACCCAGATGTGCTTCGTCCCCAACATCTCTTTCCCTCCAAGGAGGCGTCGTCTTCGGATTGGTGATCGGCCTACATCGCGTAGCTGTGCAGGCCCGCGAACAGGCGCGACAGATTCACCCAAAGCAGAGTAATCACGATAACCGCCAGGCCGGCCATCGCCCAGGCGCTGTTGATCCGGGGATGCCTCGTGCCGAACATATAGCGCCAATGGAAATAGCCCACGTAAACCAGCCACGAGGCCAGCGACCAAAGCTCTTTGGGGTCCCAACCCCAGTAGTCACCCCAAGCCAGCTTGCCCCAGACGCTGCCGAGAATCAGACCCAACGTCAGCAGCGGAAAACCGATAGTAATCAGTTCATACGTGGCCCGCTCCGGCGGCAGGAACGTCCTCTCGGCCCCAGGCCTCACCAACAGTTGCTCGCATGCCTGGCAGAACGCCTTGGCCATGAAGACGTAGCTGAGCATGTAGACACCCACGTGCGGGGCGAACAACCAGCTCTGCAGGGCCGGTGGCAAGTGCTGCGGCTCGGCATCAAACTTGAAACCAGCCGGGACAAGGACAATCGCCCCGATGAGCATGTCCGCCCACTGCCCCCCGATCCGAAGCACGCGCCGACAGAACCACGAGATTGGATAGCAGAGCACACCCAGCGAGAGAAACACCTCGAAGAGGTTCTGCAGAGGCACGTGCTGGACGTGGACCCAGCGGTAAGCGTAGGCCACCAAGGCGACACCGAAACCGCCCAGAAAGAGCATCTGCCCGGTCTTCTTCCGGCCCGCTACCGTCATGATGAACGCCAGCACATACGCCGTGATGGTAAGGTAGATGAGCAAGCCTTGAATGGTGTATTTAATCGCCATGTGAATCTCTACCCTTGTGCGTTTGCCGGGGCGTCGCTCGGCACGCTTCGCACCGCCGTCAGCACCCGCCGGCCCCAAAAATGCCAGCAGACGGCGGCAACCAGCATCGCGTACCCGGCGTAGACAATGTTCAAGCCGGAATCAGATACCACGCCCAGCACCGTGTATTCGCCCATATGGTTGGCGCCGTAGGATTGCTGGTAGAAGTGATAGCCCCCGTAATGGAACGGATGGTTGACCTCGATATCCTTGGTGGCGACGACGCCCTCCTTGACGATCTGGAGTTCGCTAATGTAATCGCGAACAGTCCGCCAGTAGTTCATACCAAGCTGACCCTGCGATTGAGTATGCCCCGCAAAATTCTCGAAAACGTAGCGGCTGGTTACCATTCCGTCGGGTTGGGTGACCTGGACCCGGACAGCCGGATTCGAGCCCCCCGGGGCGTCGAACGCCACGGGTTTGTCGCCGGCGATATCCATCTTGAAGTTCTGGAAGACTCTCTCGATGGTGACCGTGCCCAAACCGCTGCCCAGCGTGAGTGTCTTGCCCGGCTCAGCGGCAGTCCTCCAGGTGCGCCCCGCCTCGTCCCGGACCATCAGTGTGCCGACGTCGTAGTATTCCACCCGAAAGTCCGCCAGCCGGATAGAGAAAGGCAACTGGTAGGTGTCGTTGTTGTCCGCGAGCATGACGCGATTCTCGGCCGTGCCCTCAAGGATCGGCATCTGGCCTTCCTGGACCTTGTCAATACCGAGCAACTGCCGCTGCACGGTGTTAGCGGCCTGCGAGCCCCACAGCCCCCCCGCCAGGATCAGGATGCAGCCCACGTGCATCAACAACAGGGCAGGCACCCGCCGGAGCCGCCGAAAAAGGACGATGCCAACGATCAGCAGGGCCACAAAGGCGAACCAATAGACCGCCAGCGGCAACGAATTGAAGAACTCCTTCGCTCGCTCGGCCCCCAAAAAGGCGCCGTAGATCGAAAAACACGTCAGCAAGACGATAGCTATCAGAGCGGCCCAGAGTGCGGGCCGTGCGAACCGGCTCATGCGTTCTCCTTAACAGCTTCCCGGCCTCACAACAGCATGTGACCGCCCCGGGAAGGCTATCCTACGTAGCACTTATTATCCGACACAGCCGCCGGGCTCGCAAGCCTATTCGCCCGGATGGCCCCTGGGAGGCGTGTTGAATCCCGCGCGAGGAGGATTGCCGAACCTTCTCGGCCCGGATAGACTATACACTGCGGCTTTTGAGAATCTACAGATGTGAATGACGTACGCGTGAAGCTGGTCTTGAACAACCTGACGTATCACGACTGTCCCGTGGAGGTCCGCGAGAAGGTGACCTTCGCGCCCGAGCAGCGCCACGCCATGCTCAAGGCGATGCATCACAGCAGCCACATCAGCGAGGCCGCGATCGTCCAGACTTGCAATCGGCTCGAATTCTACCTGTACGCGAGGAAGGATATCGACGGCCGCGCCGTCATGGGCGAGCTTCTCGCCCCCTACGGGCCCGAGGCCGTAGCAACCTGGACCGCTCATAACAAGCTAACCGAGGGTATGGGAGTCGTCCGGCATCTCTTCGAAGTCGCCGCGGGTCTGGATTCACAAATGATCGGCGAGAACCAGATTCTCGGGCAGGTCAAGGCCGCCTACACCGAATCGCTGGAGGCCCGCATGAGCAAGCTGGTCTTCCACCGGCTCTTTCATCATGCCTTCCGCGTGGGCAAGGCGGTCCGCACGCGTACCGATATCAATTGCGGCGCGGTCTCGATTGGACAGGCCGCCATTGAACTGGCCAAGAGTAAGGTGAATCTGCCCAGCGCCGAGGCCCTTATCATCGGGGCCGGCGAGAATGCCGAACTCGTCGCGCAATATTTAGTCAAAGCAGGCCTGTCGCGGCTGGTCATCGCCAATCGCGATGTGGACAAGGCGCGGGTGATGGCGCGACGTTTTAGCGCGGCCCAGGGCATCAGCCTGGCGGAGATCGCCGAACAGTTGGCCGGCGTGGATCTCATCGTCGGTACAACGGCCGCCCCGGAACCCATTCTGACCTACGACAATGTCGAGTGGCATCTGTCCGACCGAAGCAAGCCCTTGTTGATCGTCGATATCGCCGTGCCGAGGGACATCGACCCGGCCGTCGGTCGCCTCGACGGCGTCACCCTCTACAATATCGACGATCTGGACGAGCAGATCAGCACGAACCGGGCCAAACGCAACAGCGAGATCCCCAAGGCCCGCGCCGTTATCGACGAATTCGTCGCCATGTTCTCGCGGTGGTACGAGTCTCTCGATCTTGTCCCGGTGATTTCCAGGCTGACACAGGCCGGACTGGAACTGGCCAGAAGTGAGGCCAAACGCTACGCCGGCGACTTTGGTCCTGAGAACAGCGAGAAATTGCGGGCCTTTGCCGAGTCGCTCGTGAAGAAGGTCCTGCACGGCCCTATCAACCTTATCAAGGACGGCGGAGGCGAACCCACCGCCGAGCAACTGCAAACCGTGGATATGATCAACAAGATGTTCCTTCTGCGAGATACCGAGGCATAGCTGGCACGCAATATGACAGTCCGGCATAATGGGACCATCAGAGGTGTTCGCGACCTCTTCAAACGTTCGTACGGCCCCGTGCCGACACGAGGGAGGCTCCACAAATGGCCAGGAAGAAGATAACGTCAACCGGCAAATGTAATATCTGTGGCGGCATGTTCGACAAGAGCACCATGACCAGGCATCTCGTCGCATGTCGACAAAAGAGCGATGCCGCCTCGGCGTCCGGAGGGCGGGCGGGCCCTACGACGGCCTTTCATCTACTGGTCGAGGGCCGCTATTTGCCCGAGTATTGGATACACCTGGAGGTTCCGGGCCGGGCCACACTCGAAGTCCTGGACGGGTTCCTCAGAGACGCCTGGTTGGAGTGCTGCGGCCATTTGAGCGCGTTCAGGATCGAGGGTATCACCTATTCGGCCGAGCCCGCGGATGACTTCGATGATGAAGAGATGGATGTTCCATTGACCGACGTGCTGCGTCCGGGAATGAAGTTCCATCACGAATATGACTTCGGCACGACCACACACCTGCTTCTGAAGGTCGTCTCCCAGGAGGAAAGCAGCATCAAGGGCAAGGGTGTTCGAATCCTCGCTCGCAACGAACCTCCGATCATCCCCTGTGTCAAGTGCGGCCAGCCCGCCGTCAAGGTCTGTAGCGAGTGCGTCGACGAAGGCAATGGCTGGCTCTGCAAGACATGCGCCCGCCAGCACGCGTGCGGCCAGGAGATGCTCCTGCCCGTGGTCAATTCGCCGCGGGTCGGCGTCTGCGGGTACACCGGATAGAATGGCAATCTTCTAAGGTATGGAAGAAGGGATATTATAGAGTTCGCATGAGGACCCTCACTGTCGCAACTCGCCGGGGAGAGCTGGCCATCGCACAGACGCAGATGGTCATCGCTGCCGTGACGAGGCGTCATCCCGACGTCGAAGTCGAAATCAGGGAAGTGACCTCCGAGGGCGACCGCGACCGGCGCACCGTTCTGTGGAACCTCAAGGATACCGGGTTCTTCACCTCCCGGCTGGAGGAACTCCTTGCCGCCGGCGAGGCCGATTTCGCCGTACACAGCTTCAAGGACCTGCCCACGCGACAACACGACGGTCTGACGATTGCGGCGGTGTATGACCGGCGCTTTCCGCAAGACTGCGTGCTCGCGCGAGAGCCGGCCGATGCGCTTGACCGACTTGCCGCCGGAGCAAAGATCGGCACCTCCAGTCTCAGACGCGTCGTTCAATTGCGCCACCTCAGAGGCGACATCGAGCCGGTCCCTATTCGAGGCAACGTGCAGACCCGCATCCAGAAGCTGCAAGCCGGTGACGTCGATGCGATTGTTCTGGCGCGGGCTGGGTTGGAAAGACTGGGGCTGGCCGGCCTCATCTCGTTCACGTTCGATCCGCACGAGTTCATTCCCGCGCCGGCCCAGGGAGCCCTGGCGATTCAGACAAGAGCCGCCGACGCGACGACGAACGAAATCCTCGCCTCGATAGATGACCCCCAGGCCAGGACCATCACCGACGCCGAGCGGCAGGTCCTGGTCGATCTCAAGTGCGGCTGTCACACTCCCGTCGCGGCGTACGCCGAATGCGCCGGCGACACCATCACGCTTCATGCCTTCATCTCGGATGTCAACGGCGCGGAACTCTTGAGAGCGCGTACGACCGGGCCCCGGTCGAATGCCCGCCAGGCAGGCAGGGAGGCAGCCCAGGAGCTGCTCCAGGCCGGCGGCAGAAGAATCCTCGATACGCTTGAAAAGGAAAGAGCTGAAGGTGACATCGATACCTAAGAAAGGGTTTGCGTATTTGGTCGGGGCTGGCCCCGGTCGAGCCGATTTGATCACGCTGCGCGGGGCCGAGCTGATTCGGATCGCCGATTGCATCATTGTCGACAAGCTGGCCAATCCGGCGTTGCTGGAGCTGGCCCGCGCCGACGCCGAGATTGTCAACGTCCCCAAGCGGATCGGGCTCGGCTCGTTCACCCAGGACCAGATCAACCGGATTCTGGTGGACAAGGCGCTGGCCGGCAAGATCGTGGTGCGCCTCAAGGGAGGCGACCCCTGTATCTTCGGCCGGTGTACGGAAGAGGCCGTCTTGCTCAACGAGGCGGGCGTCGGTTTTGAGATCGTTCCGGGTATCACGGCCGCCATCGCCGGGGCTGAATACTCCGGAATCATGCTCACCGACCGGCGCTACAGCTCGCAGGTCGCCTTCATCACGGGCCGTGAGGCCGACGGCAAGAAGGAAACCAACATCGACTGGAACGTGCTGGCCCACTTTCCGGGCACGCTCGTTTTCTACATGGGCATCGGCACGCTCGGGCTGATCGCCGACAATCTCATCTCCAACGGCATGGCGGCCCAGACGCCGGTAGCCCTCGTGGCGAACGCGACGTTGCCCACACAGCGGGTCGTCAGGGCGCCGCTGAGCCGGATCGTCGAGACATGCCATCGCGAGCAGATCGAGCCGCCGGCCCTGATTATCGTGGGGCCTGCCGCCGAGGGCGATGCGGGCCTGAACTGGTTCATGCGCCAGCCCCTGTTCGGAAAGACCATCGTGGCGACGCGCGATCCGAAAGGCAACGCCGAACTGGCGCAGAAGATCATCGATCGAGGCGGCCGGGCGGTGAAATTCGCCACCGTGACGATCAAACCGCAGACAGAGAGCAGTGAATTCATCAAGGCGCTGGCCGGCATGGCGGACCACGACTGGGTCATCTTCACCAGCCCGAACGGCGTCACCGTGTTCTTCGACGCCCTGTACAAGCTGGGCAAGGACGCCCGCGTCTTCGCGGCGGTGAAGCTGGCCACGCTCGGTGTCAAGACCGCCATGAGCCTGGAACGGTACGGGATTCGCGCCGACTTCGTGCCGACCGTGTTCACGGGCCAGGAACTGGGCCGCCAGCTTATGGCGCATACGAACTTGCGTGAGAAGAAGGTCCTGCTGCTGCGCTCGGAGCTGGCGTCGGACGAACTGCCCGAGTTGCTGCAAAAGGCGGGAGCGACAGTGCAAGAGGTCCCGATCTACACGGCCGTCGAGCGCGAAGAGGACGGCCGCGAGTTGCTGGGACAGATTCAAGGTGGCGCTGTCGACTGGCTGACCTTCGCCAGTCCCTCGTCGGTGCGGGCATTCTTCGCACGGATCCCGCCTGAAGCAGTGAACGCGAGCAAGGCCAAAGTGGCCTCCATCGGACCGGTCACCGGCGCCGAACTGGCCCGACTCGGTGTGCGGGTCGATCTGGAGGCCTCCGAGCACACCGTCGACGGGATGCTCGCCACCATCGAGAACGCCAAGGTGAAGTGACCGACGTCGGCGCGCCATTAGGCAGGAGTGTCCAATATGGGTTTTCCGCAAATCAGAATGCGACGGCTTCGCACGAGCGCCACGATGCGGCGCATGGTGCGCGAGACGGCGGTTAGCGTTGATGACCTGATCTACCCTCTTTTCGTCCGGGCGGGCGAGAAGCTGAAAAAGCCGATTGCCTCGATGACCGATTGCTTCCACCTCTCCGCAGACCTGATCGCGGATGAGGCGGAGCAAGTTGCCGGCCTGGGTATTCCCGCCGTGCTTCTATTCGGCTTGCCCGAGAAGAAAGATGAAAAAGGCTCCGAAGCCTGGTCGGAGGCAGGCCCGGTGCAGGAGGCGATTCGACAGATCAAGAAGCGCGTGCCCGATCTGCTGGTGGTCACCGATGTCTGCTTGTGCGAATACACGAGCGCAGGCCACTGCGGCGTGGTCAAAGACGGCAAGGTCGATAACGACACCACGTGCGAGCTGCTCGCCAAGATGGCCTTGTCCCATGCGCAGGCGGGCGCCGACATCGTTCATGGGAACAGAGCATCCCAGGCGGTAGCCAACTCCTGGATGCTCTCAAACACCCAATCAGGCTGTATCGAACTCGCGGCCAACATCGCTTCGTCGGTGACGCCGGTGAGCACCAGAACACTGCGCAGACCAGCGTTTTGACCACCCAGGATATCGGTTTCCAGGCGGTCACCCAATGTGGCTGTGTGCTGAGGATCCACGTCCATAGAGGCC
>CAYNQP010000146.1:0-8231 GCA_964399325.1 uncultured Pirellulales bacterium | reverse complement strand
TGTACGGCCCTCCGTGGATGCGCAAGCCGGCATTGACACCAAAGTGGTCGCTGGTGAGTGGATCGATCCACTCCATGGAGGCCGCTCGTTCCCACAGGTCCCCACTGGCGGTGGGATTAGCATAGATCCCCCCACTACCGAAGAAGTCCTCATTGGGGACCACGATGCAGACCGACGGAATCGACTTGAGATCGTCTTTGATCTCATCGCGATACGCCGGGTCTTGGACCACACGCTGGTCCATGGCATAATCCGCCGCTCGGCCGCCCCAACTGCTTGGGAAGCCCTCGGGGCGTGTAGACTGGTGTATCACGTCGTCCAGAAAGATGTAGGTGGAGCTTACCGTGGGTGAGGCCACCCAATCCCCCTTTGTCGCCGCGGCCCGCACGCATGTCGTCCGCGTAATCTCAATCGGTCCGGTGTACTCCGTCCCCGATGGGAAGCGTCCGGAATCGTCGAGAGGGTTTCCGGCGTCGAGCGTGTAGTATATGGCGGCCCCTTCAGTCTCGATGCTCAGCTCCAGCATGAATGCCTCATCGTAGAAGCCCCGCGCACGCGAGAACTTCGGCGTCGCAACCAAACCCACCGGGACATGGATATTGGCGCGCCCTGGAGTCGGGAAGACCATCACTTCCAGAGCGCCGCCATCGGGATATCGACCGCAGGAGACATCGGGGCTCTGCTGTCCGAAGTCCACCCTGTCGATCAGGGTGGCGCCGTCGATGTTGAAGAGGCCGATTTCCTCGCCGCTGGCGCCAAGTTTGAAGCCAGCGTGCAACCCGGTGTCCTGGGTATCGTCGTCGGCCCATATCACCAAATACCCCTTGGCCGAAATGGTGGTAAGAGCGGGATCGCCGGACGGAATCTGCCACTTGCAGGATTCTGAGAGATTGTCCGTCAGATACATACCGCTCACATCGATCGGCCCGTCTCCAGAGTTGTACAGCTCGATCCAGTCATCGTATTGGCCTTGCGGATCGGCAAAAATCCGGGTGTTTGAGGCCATTAGCTCATTGATGACGACAGGAATGCCGGATCCGGTGTTCGGATCCGCAAGATTCCGGAGCGATTCCGCCTCGGCGAAAGCGGCTGCCGCCATAAGGCCGATGACGCAAAAGGACAAACGGGTAACAGAATGGGGGGGGCAAATCGACACCTTCATCTTCTTCCTCGCTTTCGAACCGATGGGTCTAAAGCACCGCAGGGGTCCTCCTGAAACGTTCAAGAGCTGTAGCTACGTTTGCTGGATTGTACCACAAAACGCCTGTTAATGTCAACCGCCACGGCCGATTGCTTGCCCGCAGGTCCTCGCCGATTATGGGTGGACGTTCTCCGCTGCATTCGGCGAGGGCTGGCCGAAATCGAGCCATGGGGCAATGTCCTCCACCGTTCTTGAACCGATGCCCCTTATCCGCCGGAGATCATCGGGGTGCCGGAAGACGGCCTCATGACCCGTTTCCTCCTGAATTCGATGGCGGTAGGCAACAATGGCCAAAGCCCGTGTCGGCCCTATTCCGGGTAGCCGGGTCAGGCTGGATGGCAGAGCGGTGTTTGGATTTATGTGACCGACCGGCCGGATCGCGGCCCCCTTCCCGCCGCTCTCGGCCACCATGACAAAGCACAGAGCAAGCGCAAGGCTGAGGACCATGCCCACCATGAATCCCAGTGATTGCGAACCGTGCCGGCTCGCATCCTCGCTCGTCGTCGCACCGGTCGGCACCATAGCATGCCTGCGCCACAGGGTGAATGCCTGTTCTCTACCGCTTGAACATGGACACCTGAAGTCGCCTGAGCGACTCAAAAGCCTCCTTCGGCCCCAGTTCGCCCGTCAGCAGACCACTGTGGGCGATGACACCGTTGTCGTCGTCGGCAAAATTGCCGTAGTTCACCGCTTCAACGAAGGGTTTGCTGAGCGCAATCCTGTAGAGGCGTTCCAACCACTGGCTCTGCCGGGTCTGGTCCCACTCGCGGTGCCAAAGGCCGGCCGCCTGCCCATCAAAAGCACCCGCGCCGCGTTCGCTGGGAATCTCCACGTCCGTGATGTGCAGCGGCTTCGCTATCAGGGCGAAACAGTCCAGCATCGACGATATCTGCAACATGTCTCTCAGATGCATGCCCATCTCGTCTTTGCCGAACCGCATCTGCAGGCCAAACGCATCGAAGCTGGCTCCGCTTTGCACCACCATGTCCATGTAGACAAAGGGCGGTATGCTGTTGGACACCGCAGCGTAGTACTCCCCCCAAGGACTGCTGACTTCGATAATGCGAACGGCCCGGCTTCCCGCCGCCCTGACCGCCATGTTCGCCGCCCGGGTCATCTCCAGAATCTGCTCAAAATTAAAATTGAACTGATTGAAGGCATTGATGCCGCTAATCGCATACCATCGATGGACGACCCCTGCATAACGGACCACGACTTTCGAAACGAACTGATACGCCAGTTCGCGAATCTTCTCAAATCCGACGCCGGAGCGAAGAAGCCAATCTGGCAGGTGGTCCCTCGAAAAACGCAAAAGTGGGCCGGCGCTGACCACGACCTTCCTGCGGCCCAGGAGGCTGATGCAATAATCCACTTCTGAGAAATCGAAGTGCCCCTGCCGCGATTCCACTTTAGCCCAGTTGACAGGAACAGTGACGGAAGCAAACGACTCCAACAACTTCTCCACATATGCCGACTTCGTCATCAGCGCCGGGTCAATGCGGCAGCCCAGACAACCTCGGCCATAACCATGACTCCGGCGACGCTTGTCAAAGAGAGATTTGCCCTGTCGAAAGGCCAGTTTCTCCGAGTAGACCATCGCCTCTCGCAGCGATTCGTCGGCCAATTGAGACGCTTTTCGGGGATCCTTGACGTTCTGGATCGCCTCAATGAAGAGGTCTTGAGATCTCTTGGCGATACCCTCCATCCCCTCAACATCGTCGAAAAAGGACCAGTCCTCGCGACGATTTGTGATCTGCATCAGCTTGGCACGGGCAATCTCGACATTCAGGTTGTAGGGCCGATCCCGCTCAGGAACGCAGGTTGTCGGCAAGAGGATTTTGCCAAAGCCCTCGATCGGCCACAGCAGCGCCAGGCCCGCCGTCTCCAAATTCGGTCGGATACAATCGATGTATCCGTTCTTGAACTCGATCTTGGCACGACGAATGCTGATGCCGTCCGTACCGAACAGATACGCTCCGCACGGGGTGAATGCATCCACGATCTTACCGTTCTCGAAGACCTGAAACTTCACTCAAGCGTCCCGACTCTACCCGTCACAAATGGCCATCTGACTCGCTAACCCACAGCGGGCGCGTCCGGGGCATTATAGCACGGACTCATGTCTACGCAATCCCAAAAACGGGGGGCCCCATGAGGGATGACCTACGAGCATGTCACAGGGCCCACGCACTCCGCAGCAGACGCACTGGGCCGGTGTCAGTCAATTCACGGGGGCTTCCAGGCTCCCGTAGACGCTGTAGCACTTCATTTGCGCGTCGTTGACCTGACCGTTCCTTTCGGTGAGCCTGGCCGTTAGCGTGATCAGACTAATGAGCGTCTCGATCATATCGAGGCTGGCTGGGACGGATTCAGAACCGCACCGCGAGACGGCAATAATCAAGTAGCCACAGTTCGTGTGCTCAGTGGCCAGTTGGGCCATCGTTACGCCGCAGTCGCCCACCTGCGTGACTGCGGGGTCGGCTCCGTCGTCCACCTTGGCCCGCAGGTCGTCAAGAAGGGCCTCACTGAAATTGAACCTCTCGAATGCCTCCGGATCGCTCGGCCAGCAGTTTCCGTCGCGATCCATGATAACCAGAACGGGGCCGCCTTCCGGGAGTACTTCGAAAACCTGGCGGGCAATCCGCTCGTTCAGAACGTAGCCGGATGAAAACATCGCATCGTACATTTCCACTGGGTCCAACCCTTCCAATCAGCACTGTTATCACAACCGATGACCAATAGAAGGGACTTCGACCAAATGATGCCGCAACTTTGCCTGTGCCGCCCCCTGGCACTGCGATGAGCGGCTGTTGCAGTGTTAGAAACGTCTTCATATCCGGGGAAGCGGAGCTTATAGGACTCGGCAATGCGCGTCTACGATACTCCGCAAGCGGTCAGGGCTTATCGCAGCCGTCATCAGGCACAGCACCACCGCCGCGGCGTGAAGCGTCGCGAGATCATGCGTGGCCACAGAAGGTTCAGTCTCATAGATGAATGGCACAAGGGCCAAATGACATGGCCGGCTGCCTTTTCGCCAATGTCATCGGTTACGCCGACGCTGATTCACTTTGCCTCGGCATGGGCCTATTCCTATAGCGGATCAAGTGCACGCGGTTTCCCCGTTCGTTGTGCTCAACCACATGCATATAGGCATTTATCAGCAGCAACCCTCGACCTTCCGGCCGATAGAGGTTCTCCCCCACGCGAGGATCCGGTATGCCCTTGGGGTTGAACCCCTCCCCTTCGTCTGCGATCCAGATATCCGCCTTCTCCCGGTCAAGGACATAGTCGATAGTCACCTTCTTGCGGAGATCCATCTTGTTGCCGTGCTTGACCGCGTTGAGAAAAGCTTCCTCGAGCGCCAGGTGCATCGCAAAGACATCATCCTGGCTGTACCCTCGCTCTTCCATCGCCAGAAGTATCTGCCGGCAAGGGTGCCCCATGGCGGACGGCTTGCTTTCAACTACCACTGAGCATTGGACGGGCGTCTCGGACGCCATAGCGTGATACCTTCCCGTCTATCGTAATAAGGGCCAGACCCGAACGGGCCTTGGGAACCGGCGTCGGTCATGGTTCAGTCGCAGACGATGCAAAGCCTCCTGCAGATGCAGTGACACGATTCTATTGCCGGTCGGAGAAACTTGCTGTCGCACCATCCACATCTTCATATATGTCAAACACATTTGTCAGCCGGGTAATCTTGAAGACCTCGTAGATGCCCGGGTGGATGTTACAGAGCCGTAGTTGCCCCCCTTGTTCATGAATCCTCTTACTGATTCTGATGAGCAAACCCAGCACGGCAGACGACAGGAATTTGACGTGGTGGAAGTCCAGAACGAGGTGAATCCCGCCTGCCTGTTCGATTATCGCCTCAATGGACTCTCGCAATGCGCGCACATCCGTGTCTTCAAGAATCTTGTCGTCGGTGAAAGCCACCACGGTGGCACCGTCCTTATATTCAACGCTGATCCGAGGCTGAATCGCAGCCATACTTATCTCCCCAAAAGACACCACAAAGCCGGGGCATCGTAAGCCACCGGAACCATCCTGTCAAGTCTTTTGAGCAAAGAGACGTTTTTTGTGCCATTTCCCCCGCCGAAGAAGATCCAGGCCACGGAACTCTGTCTCCCGATTGACAAATTCCCCTTTTTTTGACAAGAAAACTCTTGCTATTGGAAGCAAACAGTAGATAATAACACCAATTTGGTCCCGCGGGTTCTGCGACGTCTCAGACCTGGGCGGACGAGCAGCCAGTAAGCAGTTGTGGGGTATATTCGATTACTCTCGGTCGTCACGTGTCGTTCGACGGGTAGCGAGCACGAGAAACCACTGAACATTGGTGTGTGCAGAAGCCTGTGGCAAACCAAACGGACCCAAGCGATTGTGCGGGGACGGGCGGCCGGGCCGCGGCAGTGATCAAGGCTCCCATACGAGCGACACATCCTTTGCTTGCACGGGGGTTCGGAACGGGTCGCTCGCTGGATGTAGGAAAAGCAATTTGGCCGTTTCTGGATGTATGGAAGGAGAACAAGAATGAGAGTCAGTAGATCCACGGGGTACGCTCTGTTGGCGGTCGGTTATATTGCCAAGCATCAGGGCAAAGGTGTCGTGTTGTCACAGAATGTGTCCAGGGAGTACGACATCCCGCTGGAATACCTGCTTAAGATCCTGCAGCAGTTGGTCCGTGCTAATGTACTCCGCAGCAAACGTGGACCTCGCGGCGGTTTCTCGCTGGCCAAGGCCCCGAACAAGATCACGATGCTGGAAATCATCGAGGCCGTAGACGGTCCGCTCACCGGCGAGTTGAATCTGACCGAGCAGGCCGGCAACGAGAAATATGCCGTCAAGGCCGAGCAAACGTACAACAAGGCTATTTCTCAGGCCAGAGGCGTCTTCCAGAAGACCAAGGTTTCTGCGTTGCTCGGCGCCAAGTAGCTGATGCCATCGCGAACGTCGGGACGGGCGGATCGACGGTAAGGACGTTTTGCCGTTCCGACGCAGGTGGGGTGTGCGCATAGCATGCAGATCCGCGAATTCCAAGACCTGATTGCCCGCAAGTACAAGGAGCGGGACCTGGAGCGTGGCGTTTCTCGTACCTTCATGTGGTTCGTGGAGGAGGTGGGGGAGCTCTCGACGGCACTGGTGTCGGGAGACATGGACAACGCTC
The DNA here is from genome assembly GCA_964399325.1 of uncultured Pirellulales bacterium. Classification (GTDB taxonomy): domain Bacteria; phylum Planctomycetota; class Phycisphaerae; order Sedimentisphaerales; family Anaerobacaceae; genus JAFGLV01. The sequence continues at coordinate 1,863 of CAYNQP010000146.1, read as the reverse complement.
AAGAGGAGTTCGCCGACGTTTTTGCGTGGCTGTGTACCCTTGCCAATATCAGCGACATCGATATCGAAACCGCGTGTCGCAAGTACACGGAGAACAAGGTCGAGGGTTTCAAACCCAAATAGGGACAACTCCTTCGGCCCTTCCGTACTTCGGGGTTGACAGCAGACGTGCATCCATGTGCCCCCCGAACAAGGTGCATCGCGGGTCGGCGTGACGCCGCGTGTTATTCCTGGGCATCTCCCACTTGATCGGCGTGCTGGATGTCACTATCCTTGCTCGCCGCCGAGAGCGCGCGGTAGAAACACCAGCCCAGCCCGCAGAGGATCACCACAAAAACACCGGCCAGGATAACGTAGGCCACGGGGCTCAGACTATCCAGAGACGGCCGAGAAACCGACGGCTCGGCACCCTGCCGCCACGTGCGATAGATCAGATGCAGCGCGATGAAGGCGCCAATATCCAGGGTGGCGACCAAGCCGGCCCACCGCGCCAACCAGGAGACCTCCGTTCGAGAACGGTTGTGCCGGCGCACCAGGACATCGCTGCCCACCAGCGCCGTAACCGAAGGCAGCAGCGAAGCCCACAGGAGCCCCTTGTGACTGCCCCCCGCTATCGCCTGGCAGAACAGTACGCCGACCAGGGCGGCCGAGAGCAAGGACAGAAGCAGCATCAGCGCGCCGGTCGCGCGCCCCTTGATGGCCAGCCCAGAGTCAAACAGATGATCGAAACGCTCGCCGCGACGTCCCCCCACAACCGCAAGGCATAGGGCCAGGGCAGGCGCCGCCACCATGATGCTCATACCGACGCAGTTGGGCAGAATCCACCGGCCCTCCGGGCTTCTTAGAAATCCGGCCTCCGCCGTCACGTCGTTGAAAAGGCTCCAGGTGAAAAGCGATGCCAGGATAACGGGGATGAAAACCCGAATCAGATAATCCCACCAGAGACCCAATTTCCAGTCGCTGCGGTCGTTGGCGTGTCGGCGCAGGTAATCGATGCGCCACAGCCAGCCCAGAACCAGGCACTGGAGCATCCCCACAAATGCGATCCCCCAGGTCCCATCGATCGCTCCGGCCACAACGCCCAGCCAATTCAATCCCCCTTGCGTGGCAAAGACCAGACCGACAGCCAACCCGATCACACTCATCACGGGAAGCACGGTGCGCCGCGACCAGCCCGTGCGGTCAACAACAGCCGTCAGGACCGATTCCGTGATGGAAAACGCCGAATCGATTCCCAGGGTCACCAGGGTAAAGAAAAAGACAAAACTCCACCAGGCCGAGCCCGGAAGCTGGGCCAGCGCATAAGGAAAGGCCACAAAGGCCAGTCCGGGACCGCCATCGACCACCCTCTCAATGCTAACCGGCTGGCCGTGCTGCGCCGTAACGTGGGCCATCGCGCCCAGCGTAGCGAAGATCGCCAGCCCGGCGATGAAACTGGTGGCAAAATCCGCGATGCCGATGATCGCCGCGTTGTTGTTGAGGTCGCTGCGCCGATGCAGAAAACTCGCGTAGGTCATCATAACGCCAAACGCCAGGCTGAGTGAGAAGAAGGCCTGACCGAACGCATATTGCCACGTCGTCGGCTTGGCCAGTTGCGACCAGTCCGGGTTCAGATAATACGCGAGTCCCTTCACGCTGCCCGGCAACATCAGCCCGTTCACCGTCAGCACCAACAGCATCAGCCAGGGCAACGGCACCGTCAGCCAGACGATCTTGCCGACCAGTTTCACACCCCGGAAGATGCAGAAGTACATCGCCACCCAGGCCAGAACCAGCATCAGGGCAATGTGCCAGCGGAAAGCACCCAGCGCCAAGCCCTGATCTTCCGCCTGACCCAAGTAGTTCTCATAGAAGAAATCGTGGG
>CAYNQP010000145.1:0-8233 GCA_964399325.1 uncultured Pirellulales bacterium | reverse complement strand
ATCCGGTCGATTCTAGAAATACCCGGCGTGGAAATTCTCCGACAGGCTCCTAGGGATACTAGGGACGGAGGGGCTGTTGAAAAACCCAGACATCAGCGTTTCGCGGCGACAAACACTCGCATTTATCGTACGAGAACGCATGTTATGACCGGCTCAAAGTCTCGGGAATTGGCTTTTTCAACAGCCCCACGGACCCTAGTTTTATAGTCTCTTTGGCGGTCATGACGAAGCTGTGATTGCGGCTGCGCCGAATATGAACCGCCTGGGCGCACGAGTTGCCCGTGCTACGTGACTCAGGGATGATCGCCATCATGCCGGCGTTGCATGTCTATTGATACTGATCTCCTGTCATCTTCACATCGTAGAACGCATCATCATCAGGAAATACGGCGTACCATTCGCTGGTATGATCGATCTCCACGTTGATGTCGTGCAGGCGGCACTGAAGGACGTGTCCACCCGCTTTCCTATCCCGGGTAATAAAATGAAGATGATACCCTGGCGCGTTGGCGCCCTCCATGTAACCTGGAAGTCGAAATCCCACCATCACACCTTCGATGTCGTGAAACTCAAATGTGGGCTGGACTTTCAACACCTCCAGAAGGCGAGGGTAGGGCTTGTTCTGCCGGGGCACACTCCTTGTCTTCACATAGTCGAACGTACCGTCTATCCTGATCGCATAAGGAATATTCTCGGTTGGCAACACGCTATCCACGTAGGCTTTCATCTGCTCATAGGTCATCGTCTCGTCTATTGTCACCGTCTGATCCGGCTCAAAGTAGGTGGCCACGGCAAACGGAATTTTCATCTGTCCGTTGACCTGATAGGCGACTCCGTCCGATTTGATTTGGTAGATCTGATGATCGACTTCAATCATCTCTCCATCCAGGGCGTTGAAGGTGCCCAGCCCAAGATCACCCTGTTTCTTCAACTCGGAACAGGTCATCTCTCCATCGTAGACCCCTGCCAAGAGGGAACCCAGTGTGGAATACTGAAAGAGTACGTCTCTATTCTCGACCCGTTCCGGCGAGGAGTGACATCCAAGCATGGCGACACCGAGGATTGTCGCCAGGAATAGATAACCGACCCTTCTATTCTTCATATGGTTTTCCTTTCGTAAAAGACTCGAGACCAACAAGTTGTTGTATGGCTTCAGTCTACTACGTGTTCCGGCTCGACACCACCACCAATCCGGCTTTGGATATGTCTACGCCGGCGTTTTCATACAGACGCCCCGCCCTCGATGGGTTTCGACGGCCTCCGACGAAGGCCTTGCAGCGGCCCCTCAGATACGCAAGATGGGCAACTGTGTGCATTCGTGCTTTTCCATCGGTGCAGCCGCAGCTATACTGGGGCACATGAGAAAGGCGATTGTGGCCAAGCTGCTTGCAGCCATGACGGCAGGTGTGCTCGCCGCGTTCATCGTGGCAGGTTGCGCAACGCCTGTGTCGTCGCAGAAGGCCAGCGCGCTTCTGCCCAAGAACGCGGCCATCTCCGGCGAGAACCCGGACCGCTGCCTCAGTGCTGAGACCCTCGTCGTCGCGCAGTGCACGCGGGTGGAGGAGTACGACAGCACGGTCAAGGGCGACTGGGTTCAGCACTGGTATGTTACCGAGTGGCGCGCCATCAGGATCGAGCGGGGCGAATGGCCCGCAGAAACCCTGAGCTTTGTTTTCCACGACAGGTCGCCTGCTTCAGGGTCGGGAATCGTTCTTCGCGAGGCGCCGCCGGCGTACTACCGAGGCGCCGTGATGGGCTTTTGCATCAAGGCATCTGGGTCGAAGCCCGTCATCGTGGCGCAGCAGGCGCGCAGCCGTGTCCCGTCGTATGGTACCTTGAGGAGACCCAAGTACGATGCTCGGGATCCCGAGAGCACGCAGGTGTTTCAGAGCGTTATTGAGGCGGCCAGGCGGTTCGTTCAACGGGCCGTGGGCGGCGGTGGGGCGCTGGCGGTGACGGAAGAGTACGACCGGTTCTTCGTGGTGGAGGTGCGGACGGCCGATGACTCGGTCGCGCTGAGAGTCGAGAAGGGCAGCTACCGGGTGACGAGAATTCCTGACGCTTACGGCCAGGAGGAATAGGCCGGATTTCCCAGAGTTGTCCTTGCAAGAAACCGGCAAATCCAAAATGCCAAGCACGAAATCCGAAACAAGCACAAAGGCTCGAAGGTCCAAAGTCCCAAACAGGCCTTTCACTGGCACGGTTTGAGGAATCAGGGTTTGGGTTATTCGAATTTGTTTCGGATTTCGTGCTTCGAATTTCAACACAGAAAGACCCGTTCTCTCCCACCAAGTCGCGCTGTTGTATTAGCCGGAGGTTGGCGCCTGATTGCTTTTCACCACGCTGGTGTGGGCCGCGTCGAACATGCGGATGCCGCCGCGATCCAGTTGCAGGATCAGGCCTTTCTCCGGATCGACACCGATACAACTGCCGGTGAAATGTCGTCCGTCGTAGGCCAGGGTGACACGTTGGCCGCGCTGGGTGCTCAGCCGGTTCCAGGTGTCGATGACGGGCTTGCGGCTGTCCTGAGCCGCCGTGAGCCAGTGGTCGAGTGAAGCGAGCACGCGCCTGGCCAGGATAGTCCGATTGCAGCGCGTGCCGCCGGCCAGGTCGATGCTGGTAGCGCTTTGACGCAGCTCGGGCGGGAAAGCCTCTCTCTGCTGATGGCAGTTGACGCCCATCCCGATGATGTACGTTCGCGCCGCTTCGCCTTGCTTAGATTCAACCAGAATGCCGCCGATCTTCCTGCCGGCCAGCATGATGTCGTTGGGCCACTTGATTCGCGCCGGACTGCCGCCGATCTGACCTAACGCATCGGCCACGGCCACCGCACACGTCAGGGACAGCAACTCGCTCTCCAACTCGCAACCGATCAGGAGCACGGAGAAAAGCAGGCTGTCGCCATAGGCACTGTGCCACTTGGCACCCGTACGTCCGCGTCCGGCCGTCTGCTCCTCGGCAAAAACCACCAGGCCGTCGTTCTTGGCGTTCCTGGCATATTCGGCGGCGATGTCGCTGGTGCTCGACGTGCGGTCGTGGACGACGATGGTGTGTCCGATGCGTTTCGTCTTGAGGTTGGCGGCTATCTTGTCCGGGTCGAGCCGGTCATCACGTGACATGGTCTGGCTCTATCTGTCTAAACCGATATCGACCGCGGTGGCCGAGTGGGTGATCGCTCCGATAGCGATGCGGTCCACGCCGCATTGCGCGATGGCCGAGACATTGTCGAGAGTGATATTGCCCGACGCTTCGAGCAGAGGCTTGTTGTTCTTGCCGCACATCGCATCCCGCATCTCGATAGCGTGCTTGAGCTGCCATTGGCCCATGTTGTCCAGCAGGACGATATCGATGCCCGGGATCTTCAAGACGCGATTCAACTGATGGTCCACGTGGTCAACTTCCACGGCGATGAATTGCAGTCCCTTGATTTTTCCGGCGTCCTCCACCGCGCGTCGCAGTTTTCCGGGGAAGCTCTTGCCGAGTTCGGCCAGGTGATTGTCCTTGACGAGAATCCCGTCGTACAGCCCGATGCGATGGTTGTACCCACCTCCGCACCGCACGGCGTATTTCTCCAGAATGCGCCAGCCCGGCAGCGTCTTGCGCGTGTCGTAGATCTTGGCCTTGGTGCCGCGAATGGCCCGGACGTATTTGGCGGTGGTCGTGGCGATTCCGCTGAGCCGTTGCAGGAAGTTCAACATGACCCGTTCGGCGCTGAGCATCGACCGCAGGGGGCCCTCGATGGTGGCCAGCGTGTTGCCGACGTGCGCGGCTTGGCCGTCCCGGGCGTGGGGCGTTATCTTCAGACGCTCGTCATATTGCCGTAGTATCTCTTTGACAACGGGGACGCCGCAGACCACGATCTCCTCACGCGAGACAATCGTTGCCTTGGCCAGTTCGCTGTCCTGGAACAGCAGGTTCGTCGTTACGTCGCCGTTTCCGAGATCCTCTTCGATGGCCATTTGAATCAGGGGACGGACTTCGGCGATGTTCAGTTTTTCCATTTCCTTGAGTCCTATCAAGACGATGCTTTCTTATGCCGCTTCTGCTTCTTGGCGGTCAGGAAAGTGCTCTTCTTCCGGTGCGAATCAGCCAGCACCAGTTCGGGCAGCTCTTTCAATTCACGCAACTGATCTCTCAATGCCGCGGCCCGCTCGAAATCGAGGCCTTCGGCGGCTTCGTACATCTCCCGCTCGATCTGGGCGGCCAACTCGACCTTGTCGTATTCGGAGTCTCCGAGGTGGATCGCCTCTTGAGCCACCCGCCGGGCCTTGATCTGCTCGGTCAGGCTCTGGCGAATCTCCTTCTTAATCGTTTCCGGCGTGATGTTGTGCTCCTGGTTGTACGCCAGTTGAATTTTACGTCGCCGTTCCGTTTCGTCAATGGCTTTCTGCATAGACTCTGTGATCTTGTCGCCATAGAGGAAGACGGTGGCGTTGACATGGCGGGCCGTGCGTCCGATGGTCTGCACCAGTGACGTCTGGCTACGCAGGAAGCCTTCCTTGTCCGCGTCGAGGATCGCCACGCAGGAGACCTCGGGCAAGTCCAGTCCTTCGCGCAGCAGGTTGACGCCGACCAGTACGTCAAACTCGCCGCGGCGCAGGTCGCGCAGGATTTCGATGCGTTCGAGGGTGTCGACCTCGCTGTGGAGGTAGCGACATCGGTAGCCGCGCTTGATGATATAGCTCGACAGGTTTTCCGCCATGCGCTTGGTCAGCGTGGTCACGAGGACGCGTTCGTTGATCTGGGCCCGCTTGTCGATTTCCGCCAGCAGATGCTCGACCTGGTTGCTCGCGGGGAATACGAAGATCTCCGGGTCGAGCAGCCCGGTCGGCCTGATGACCTGCTGGACCACCTCGTGATCGCATTTGTCCATCTCGAATTTGGCCGGTGTCGCCGAGACGAAAATGACCTGGTTCCAGCGTTCTTCGAACTCCTCGAAACGCAGAGGCCGGTTGTCCATGGCGCTGGGCAGGCGGAAACCATGCTCGACCAAGACCTCCTTGCGGCTGCGGTCGCCGGCCCACATCGCCCGCAACTGGGGGATCGTCACGTGGGATTCGTCGATGAGCAGCAGAAAATCGTCAGGGAAGTAATCGATGAGCGTATAGGGGCGGGCCCCGGCCGGCAAGCCCGCCAGGTGCCGGGCATAGTTCTCAATTCCGCTGCAATAGCCGACCTCCTGAATCATTTCGAGGTCATACATGGTGCGCGCCTGGAGCCGTTGGGCTTCCAGCAGTTTACCCTGGCCGCGCAGCTCGGCCAACCGTTGCTCCAATTCGGTCCGGATGCCCCCGGCGGCGTCACTGATCCTGTCGGCCGGCATGACATAATGCTGGGCGGGGTAGACGAAGATCTGGTTCTCCGCGGCCAGGATCTCGCCCGAAACCGGGTTGATGTAGCTGATCTTTTCGACTTCATCGCCGAAGAGCTCGATTCGGACGGCATACGATTCGTACGATGGATGCAGCTCGACGACGTCGCCTCGGACGCGAAAAGTCCCGCGCTGGAAATCGATGTCGTTGCGCGTGTATTGGATGTCGGCCAGCCGCCCCAGAAGGGTGTTGCGGTCACAGCTCTGGCCCGTTCGCACCGCCACCACGCTGGCCTTGTAGTCCTCGGGCGAACCCAGACCGAAAATGCACGACACCGACGCGACCACGATGCAATCGCGCCGCGTCGAGAGGCTCATCGTGGTCGAGAGCCTCAGCCGGTCCAGATCGGCATTCCGGGACGCGTCCTTCTGGATGTAGATGTCGCGCTGGGGAATGTAGGCCTCAGGCTGATAGTAGTCATAGTAACTGACGAAGTACTCGACCGCGTTCTCCGGGAACAGCTCCCTGAACTCCTCGTAGAGCTGGGCGGCCAGGGTCTTGTTGTGAGAAACTACGAGAACCGGGCGGTCGAACTGGGCGATGACGTTGGCCATGGTGAAGGTCTTGCCGCTGCCGGTTACGCCCATCAGAGTCTGGAGCTTTCGGCCCTCGCGCAGACCCTGGGCGAGCCGCTCAATGGCTTGCGGCTGGTCGCCCGAAGGCTTGAACTGGTTGTTCAGCTTGAACGAATTCATACAAATCCAGCGTGATACTGATTCGGGAAACGTCGTGCGCGGTCCTGAATTTGTCATCCTGAGGCGAGGCCGAAGGATCTGGCCCTCGCACAAGAGGTTTCTCTCGATTGCCGGCCAGGTCCTTCGCGGTGCTCAGGATGACAGACACAGCCAAGGACATTTTCCAAACCGTACGATTGTACTGGCAGAATCAGCCGAACTCACGACATTTCCCGGTGCGCGAGCACTTGGAGTGCGGTCGGGATGTGGCGGCGAGGCCTATACGCCCTGCGTAGGGCCAGAGTCCCCGCTCGCCTGTAGAGACGCAATATCTTGCGTCTCAGAGGCCTGGGATTTGGAGACGCAAGATGTTGCGTCTCTACAGGCGGCTCGATAGCGTCCCATTCCGACGGCGCCAAGCAGCCTCGACGCGCGATCACTTCGAGGCTGGAAGCGAATAGGTGACGGCGGCCGTCAGCGCCGGGCCGTACCGATCCCATAAGGCGACCTCACCGAGTCTTGTCGCCTGCGAAGGCAATTCCAGCGTGATGGTTGGGATGCCAAGTTGTTCGCCGCTGTACGAGCCGAGCGAGCCGGGCTTGGCCCCCAGTTTCTTGATGGGCAGCTTGCAGTATTCCGCCAGGTGAGCGGCCAACGCGTGCCCCGGACCGTCGTAGTCAACGCAGTTCAGAGGCTGATGGATGCTTACAATGCGATCCGGGTGGAATTCCTGAATCGCTCTCTGAATCGCCTGGGACTCGGGCTCCGAAAGGGCGCGAAGCCCGTACGCGGCGTTGTCTATCCGGTTGGCGGTCTGAAAATTGCGGTTCAGATCGACGCCTCGACTGTTCTCTCGCGTACTGGCCACGGCACCGTCTGGGTTGACGGAGGCCATCAGCACCACGCGCCGGCCCTCCAGTATCTCGGGGCTGTCGGCCAAGTGGTCGGCCAAGTGCTGTATGAGCGCCGTGCCGACGGCCTCGTCGCCGTGAATCGTTCCCATGATGAGCGTCGTGTCGTGGCCTTCACCGAGGATCTGGGCCACAATGGGTCGCCCCTGGACGGAGCGGCCGAGCACCCGATATTGTGGCGCCGTCTGCAGAGTGGGCATTGCGACGGGCCGGTCGTCACCGGTAATGCGCGGCCGCGGCTCGGGTTCGTAACATCCGGAAAGACCTACAGCAGCGAGAATCGCCGTACAGAGAAGTCCACTCGACCGTCCTTTGTTCATATCGCCTAATCCTTTAGATTGCCCCAGTTTGCTGATCGCGTTGAATCTTACGTATCATCGGCATTTCATGCAATCAGCAAAGAGCAAAAACGTATGCGGAAGAGGCATAACGGGTCACAGTTGCGGCAGGGGGGGCCGGATCGTCTGTAGAGACGCAACATCTTGCGTCTCAGACCTCTGGTATCTGCCGGACGTTGCGACACCTCGTAATTCGCCCTGCAGGGGGGAAAAATGGAGAGATTCGCCGGCCTGAGCCGATGAAACACTTCGGCAGGGCCGTTCGTATGACTTGGCAGGGGGTGCAAGCGAAAAGGGATCAATGGCGCGTAAACCTATGAAAATTCGACCAGTTCTCGGTGGCCTGACGGTGCTGTTCCTGGTCGCGGCGGGCTATTTTGGACGTGGCTTCTACGGCACCGCGATGACGATTCATGAACTGCTCGGCGAGAACAAGCAGCTCAAGCAGGCCATCACCAATCTGACCAGCGAGGACCAAATCGGTTACGCCAAGGTCATCTCCCAGCGAACCGACGAGAATGGGCGCGTGCGGACGACGATCCGGTTTGTCGAGACCTCCCGGGAGGACAAGACCAAGAAGATCCTCCAGAAGGAGTACACGATCGAGGGTGACATCATCCACTTTGACGCGCTCGTCGTCACGTTCGGCGACCAGATGGTCATCGACGGCAAGTCGCGGGCCTTGTACCTGTGGCGCCGCGTCTACGGCGAGAGAATGGCGCCGGAGGATGGCTACGTGATCGAAGAGCCGGGCGCCGAGCCCCGGCGCTACGAGGGCCTTCTCAAGATGCTGCCGATCGAGCAGAGGCGATTGTTCTGGTCGCACATCTGGGACCTGGCCAACGACCCCGAGCAGCTCAAGCAGCACGGCATCAAGGCCATCTACGGCAACGTCCTCTACCACAAGCTGCGCGAGGGCCTGATCTACGTCTTCAAGA
>CAYNQP010000144.1:0-8260 GCA_964399325.1 uncultured Pirellulales bacterium | reverse complement strand
GTGGAAGCCGACGGCCCCATCAGCGAAATCGAATGCGTCGACATACTTGCTCACACTGTACCAGCCGCAATACAGCGCCGTCTCAGGGCAACTGCCCGGCGGAAACAGCGCGCCGGTCCGCTCTTCTTTGACCGGCAGAGGTGTCCGCAACTGCATCACCAGGGCTAGATCCCGCAGGGATTGATCGTAGTGGCCGTACGCGGTGTTGTCGAAGATGCCACGGGAATCGACGTACGCATTCCCGGCCAGTCCGTTCTTCTCAGTCGCGATGGCCTTATCCACGAGCCCTTTGGCAATCCCATAGTCCGGACCGTCAAGACGGCACACCATCAGCGTCTTGATCGGATGCGATACATTGCTGCGCAATAGGTTCGGCTGCCAACGATAGAGCTCGTACGCACCGAACAGAACCAGGGACAGCTCGCTGTCTACCGAGGCGCCCGTCTCCGCTCCCATGACACGACTGATGTCCATCTGCAGCAGCATCTTTCGGCGCGTCCGCTCGCCATGTTCGGCCGAGTCGCCCAGGCCTTTCGCCTCTAATTGCGCCACCGCCTCTTCTTCCTGTTGGAGCAGGCGGCGCAGCTCCTTTAGCTGGGCTTCCGATCTGGGCAGCGGGCCCCGCTGGCCGACTTTGTACGGGATTCCATAGGTCGTGACAAGACACTTGATCCCGGCCAAGTCTTCGCGCGTGGTCAGAACTCTGCGGATAGGCAACGCCAGCCGCTTCTCATAGTCGTCCCGGCTGATCGAATCTCGCAACGCCGGACCCAGAGAAACCGGCACCACACGCTCCGCAGGCACGCCTCGCTCCTGACAATAGTACCGGGCCAGCCGCACGGAGGCCGCATAGTTGGAGTTGGCCACGACCAGAATCTCGTTGGGCTCCAACGCATAGACCCCTGCCGAGAACAGCAGGACGAGACCGATAGGCAGCATCTTCTTATAGAGCATGAAACAGTGTCTCCAACCGCACCCTCACACGACACCGCCGCCACGCGTGGTCTCGTCGTGCGAGTACCGCTGCTCGTATACTCCCCTGCGCCGCAAGACAGAGGCTACGGTCATCCAGCAGATCTTGACGTCGCGCCACAGACCGTTCCGTTCCACGTACTCAACGTCGAGATCGAGTTTCTCTTCGCGTGTCAGTATCCCTCGTCCAGAGATTTGGGCCAAGCCGGTGAGTCCCGGCTTGACGAGCAACCGTTTCTTCTGTTGCTCGTTCCATTCCCGGATCTGGGAAACGTACAGCGGCCTGGGACCGACGATGCTCATGTCACCCTTGACTATGTTAACCAATTGCGGCAGTTCGTCAAGGGAGTGTTCGCGCAGCCACCGGCCGATGCCGGTCAGGCGAGGATCGGCGCCGGATTTCGGGCTGGGACCGAACGGATCGACATCGGGCCTCATCGTGCGAAATTTGTACAGCCCAAAGGGTACACCGTGTCTGCCGGCTCGCTCCTGCTTGAAAACAGCCGGTCCCTTGCTGCCGAGCCTGATCGCCAGGGCAATGGCAAGAAAGACCGGCGTGAGAATGACCAGCAAGATTGCGGCCATCACGAAATCGAACGTCCTTTTGATCATTGGGCTCATCTGTGCAGGATGCACCAGGTCAGAACAAGTCCGCATACTGTCTCGCCAGCACATCGTAGGTGTTCGTGTTGCTGACGTGCTCGCGGGCACGTGTGCCCATCTCCCGGAGTTGCGCTGCGGGCAGAGCGCCGATCGTGCGCAGCGTATCGGCCAGAGCGGAAGGATTCTCAGCACCGATGGAGAAACCACATCGGGCCCGGGCCACTTCGTCGTGCGTCGTATCGATGGCAAAGATGACGGGCAACCCCGCCGACATATATTCGAACAGCTTGTTGGGGCTGACGCCGTATTTGAAGAGGTCCTTCTTCTGCAGGCCGATGTACCCGGCATCCACCGCGCGAGTCAGAGTCGGCATCTGGCCGCGCGCCACAGGCGGCAGGAAGGTGACATTCTCCAGGTCCGCCTGTCTGGCCTGCTTCTGCAACCGGGCCTTCTCAGGTCCCTGCCCCACAAGCAAAATGTGAACTCTCGATTCATCCTTCAGAAGCGCGGCAGCCTCAACGACATTGTCCAGCGCATTGACGATGCCGTGATTGCCACTGTAGAGGACGATTCGCCGGCCCGCCTTCTTCAAGGCATCGATGACTCGGCTGTGCTCGTCGGGCAGCGCTTCGAGGTCTCCTTGCGAACTCTGCGGCTCAAAACCGTTGGGAATATGGACGAATTTCCGCTCATCAAGTCCGTGGGCGACCATGTAGTCCTTGCCGCCTGGAACCAGAGAGACCGTGTAGTCACACCGTTCGTAGGCCATCCTTTCGGCCCAAGCCATCGCGCGAACGAAGGGATGATGGGGCGAATGCCCCCCCACATCGAGCAGCGTCAAGGGCCAGAGGTCTCTGACTTCAAAAATGAACTTCGCTCGGTGTTTCTTCGCAAACCGATAGCCATTGACCGCGGCAAACGGATGCGGAGACGACGCAATCACAATGTCCGGCGGAGGCAACTGTCTCAGACTTCTGAAGACCAGCCGAAAGGAATACTCCAGCATGTTGATAACGCGCCCGACGTGGTTTCCCTCGTATCGGCAGGTCTTGATCCAGACGTAGGGTATGCCATCGACCTCGGCAGACATGCTGTCCGGCAGCTTCGTCATCAGGTGATGAAATGATGCGCACACAATGGCGGGCGCAAAGCCCATCTGCTTGAAGTGCTTCGCCAGGTAGTAGTGCCGGTACTCCATCCCATGGATTCTGCTACCGGCATAGTGGTTCAGAATCCAGATGGTCTTCGCGCTTTTCGTGGACGTCATCTCCGACCAACCGTCATCATGCGAGACGATTGAGAACTCTGTGTATTAGATATGTGGCGCGTGCATCGAGAGAGCTAAGCCAGAAATCCAAGAACGGCGTCGACCACCGCATCCTGCATCGCGTCAGTCAGTTCGGGATAAACGGGAAGCGCCATGATTTCCTGGGCGGCCTTTTCGGATTGCGGGAAATCACCCTGTTTGTGGCCCAGGTACGCAAAGCACTTCTGCAGATGCAGCGGCACCGGGTAATATATCGCAGAGCCGATGCCTCGCTCACGCAGATGCGCGATTACGTCGTCCCGTCGCGGCACGCGAATGCAGTATTGATTGTAGATCGTTTTGCAATCCGGGCTGACGTATGGGGTTTGGACCACGGTCCCGGCAAATCGCTTGTCGTAGTAGGCCGCATTCTGCCGTCGGGCCTGCGACCAATCGTCCAGGTGCGGCAGTTTCACGAGCAAGGCGGCCGCCTGGATGGGATCGAGCCGGAAGTTGCCCCCGACATAGTGATAGAAATACTGGGGTTTCTGCCCGTGGTCGCGCATAATCATCATCCGCTCGTAGAACGGCCGGTCGTTGGTAACCACCATGCCCCCATCACCGATGCCGCCGAGATTCTTGCTGGGGAAGAAGCTAAAGCATCCTGCCGTGCCGATACTGCCGGCCTTCCTCCCCTTGTAGGTACTCGTGATGGACTGGGCCGCGTCCTCAATAACAGCCAGGTCATGCCGCTGCGCCACCTCCATGATCGGGTCCATGTCCGCCATCTGACCGAACAAGTGGACCGGCAGGATGGCCTTCGTATTCTCCGTCACCGCCGCCTCGATCTGATTGGGATCGATGTTGTACGTCTTCGGATCAATGTCGACGAACACCGGCTTCGCGCCCGTGCGCGCAATGCTGCCGGCGCTGGCGAAGAAGGTGAAAGGCGTGGTGATGACCTCGTCGCCGCGCCCGATGTCGAGGCTCATCAGGCCATTCAGCAGGGCATCGGTTCCGCTGGAGACACCCACGCCAAACTGGCAGCCGCTGGCCTCGGCGATCTTCTTTTCAAGCTCCTCGACCTTCGGGCCGCCGATACATCGCTGAGACTCCAGCACCTCGGCAACAGCCGCCAGGATCTCGTCCTTAATGGTTGCATACTGCGCTTTCAAATCCAGCAATGGTACTTGCATGGCACCTTCCCTGAGAAACAACCTATTTCCGCCCCGCCTCCTGCCTACGCTCGGCACAGACCGGGAAATCATCCTCGATGGTTGCCCGAATGCAGATTGGCGTGCCGCTTCGGACGGTCGCATTATTGCCGATGATGACGCCCGTGGCAACCAGAACGTTGAACCGAAGATGCGCCGAGCCTCGATCCGGCGTTCTTCCTGCTACGGTTCGCTTTCATTGACGCTCTCTCGGAGCGACTCCGGATCACTCGCCTTGATAATCTGAATTGGACATCCCGCCGCGGTGGCGCCGTCGGGAACGGATTTGTTGACCAACGAGGCCGCACCAATCACAGCGTTTCGGCCGATGGTGATTCCCTGCTTGCCCGAGATAAGCGTGCATCGCATGCCGATGTACGCGCTTTCTTTGATGACGATGGGCGTGTGCTCCTGGTCGAGCCCATGAACGGCGAAATAGGTCCCGTACGAGATCGCCACGTTATCCTCGATCGTCGTCATCGCGGGGTCTACGTCGTCCATGTAGCACTTCATCCCGATGAACACGTTTCGGCCGATTCTGAAGCCGACGAGACGATAGAGCATCACGCGCAGCCGCGACGAGACGACATTGGGGATCAACACGACATTGAGCCACTTGCGCATCGGCTTCCAGACGATCAGCCACAGCGGGTAGTTCGCGTAGTACGGCACCGGTTTGCCACGAACCTTATATAGAAAGCGTGCAAGTCCCATGCGTGTCGCCGAATCCTGCGAGGGGGTTCAGCCCATAGCCTCTGTGAGCACCTTTTCGAGACGAGCGGCCAGAAGGTGACGGTCGAATTCGCGCTGCGCCAACGCCCGTGCGTTGCGCCCCATTTGATCGCACAGCGCGCGGTCGCCGGCCAGCTTCTCCAGCGCATCGGCCAGCGCTTCGGGCCGATCCGGCGGGAGAGACCAGCCGCACTTGCTGTCCTCGACGAGGTCGCCAAGCCAGCCGCCGACGTTGATGAGAACGGGCTTGCCGGCCGCCAGTGAGTCGAACAGTTTGTTGGGCGACCATGTTTGTTCTTTGGCGGCCCGGTAGATCGTCATGCACACATCGCAGCCCGCTACGATACGGGCGACCTCTTCCTTGTCAGCCACCAGATCGCTAAAGACGACATTCTGCAGCTTGTGTTGTTTGGCCAGGGCTTGCAGCTCGCTGCGTTTGCCGCCGCCGCCGTGAAGTACGAGCACGATATGGTGCTGCCGGCGCTCGGCAAGAATCCGCCCTGCTTCAATGACATAGTCGAGGCCGTTGGCCAAACCCATCGCCCCAAAGTAGACCGCGGCGAAGCGGTCGCCCAGACCCAATCGCTCGCGCGAGGCGCTGCCGTCGAGATCGGGGCGGAAGAGATCCAGATCACTGGCGTTCGGAATCACCGTCACCCTGTCCTGAGGAACACCCGCCCGCACGATACCGTCCTTCATACCGGGTGACAGCGCCACGATATGATGAGCCCGGCGATAGATCTTGCGCGCCATCCGGTGCAGCCACCAGATCGCAGCCGGATTCCGCAAGGCACCCACGTTTACGAGAGCCTGCGGCCAGAGGTCGCGCACCTCGAAGACAAATGGAACGCGGAAATAGCGGCCCAAAGAGGCCCCGGCGAGGCCCACTGTCAAAGGCGTGTGTGTGGCGAAAACCACATCGGGCCTGTCGAGATTCTTGCCGACCCGGCGGGCAGCTCGCGCAAATTCATAGAACTTGAGCATCCGTTGCCAGCCCTTGAGACCCGTTCCCATGTTGGGGTCATTGTACCCGGCGGCAAGCGACACGACGCGAATGCCTTCGATCTCATTGTCGCCGTAGGGCTCCGCCTCCGCCACGGGAAACTCCGCATTGGCCAGACCCGAGGTGAGCATCGTCACGCGGTGGCCTTTGCCGACCAGGTAGCGGGCGAATTCATAGGAGCGCGTCCCCGTTCGACCCTTGCGGGAAGCGAAGTATTGATGGATATAAAGTACGTGCATAGCCAAGACCTACCGTTGCAACTACCCTTTGTGACGCACCCCCTACGGACGGATGCCCGGTCGCGAACAAAGTCCTATATTTAAGATGCAGTCCCCCGCCTTGCTTTTGCTTGCCTATTGTGACGCAATCGGATATAATGTGGAGAAGCGTTCGCCAACAAGGAGGTAGGGTGGCCCGAAGACAACTTGGCCCTGAGACCCTACCCTGTAGACAGTTCGCCTTAACACAACGGGGGAAGATCGTCGCATGAACCAACTCCACTTGCATCTGCATGGCACCACAAAGACCCTTGCGGCGCTTGTTCTCGTGATAGCCGTGACGTTCGCCTCGTCGGCTCATTCGAAACCGCGGGTGTATGAGCTGACCTTGCCGGCCCTGAATCCCGATCTTCCTCCCATCGCCACGGAGAACCATCCGCTGTTGTTCGACCGACTCGTAGCGGCGTTCGGACAAGACTACCTGGCCCATGCGACGGACAACCTGGACCGCAGTCTGTGCGATGGGATGGGTATCTACTACCTCCGTCGCGAGCTCCAGGCGCTCGTCGATATGTGGCGCGCCACCGGGGAGATCGCCTATCTCGACTGCGCCAAGAGCCTGACCCTGCAGGCGATCGACGAGGCGATCGTCAACCGCCGGCCTTTGATCTGGCACGGACAGCCGCGGGGCGATTGGCCCTGTTTCTATCTCGATACGGTCGTAGCCGAAACGGGCGGTCACAGCCAGCTCTGTGATTTCCAGGGCAGCGTCGGCTTCATGATGGTGGCCGGCGTCCTGCAGAAGACGGGCGACCCCGCTTGGCGCGGCATTGCTGACTTTGTCGAGCGCCAAGTGGTCGAGAAGTGGTTCTACTACAAGCCTTCGATCACTCCGTGGCACATGCAGAATTCGAAATCCTTCGAGAACCTTCTGGCCATTCTCAACAGTGGCCGAGACGTCCGCGAACACTTTGCCTGCCTCTGCCTGGATTTCCACAAGCTGGGTTACCGCAGCTACCTCTATCGGATCTGGGCCCAGCGACTGATCGGTCTCTACTTGACGATTCGCGACGACCCCAACCAGCCCGCCCCCTATTTAGAGGAAACGTCCAACCTTATTCCGAACAACTGGGGATTGCTGCCTCGGACAACCGAGGAGGGTCACGTTTGGCTGTGGATTCCGAACTACGACGCGAACAGGCCGCTCGAAGCAGCAGACACGTCACACGCTAATCGTACCGCTTGGCTGGCGGCGCGAGCCCATTCCGACAATCTCGTCGACAAGCGCGTTATCGACGGCCTGATCAACACCTTCAAATTCCGCGTCTGGGCCCCGGAGAAAGGTCCGTTCTACTTCAACAACTACACGGACGGCAGCGACGGCGAACTCAACGGCCTGGCAAGCGGGCGGGGAGGCAACATCTGGTTCGGCTGGCATCGACTGGCCGCCTTCGACAAGGAACTGGAGGATCTGTTCCTGTCCATCGCTTACGATCTTACGAATGGGGGCTTCAACTTGCCCTACGGCGCTCAGAACAACGTCATGCAGAACGCCCCGATCTGTCTCGAGGCGTGGGGAACCAGGCTGCTTTCGGTGAAGGGCCAGCCTGATTGTTTCCCGTGATGGATGGCCTGGAAGCCGAGATCACAGATTCTCGGGCTGCCCCCCGCGACTAGCAGTGCTCTCGTGCAGCAGACACCCGGACTTTTCGGATTCCAGTATGGCCTCGACGATCCGCTCGGCCGCATGTCCGTCCCAGAGATCGGGGACTTGTCCCTGCTTCCAGCCCCCGGAGAGGATCAGGTCCGAGCGTTCCTCAATGCTGTTCATGTCGACCAGCTCGTTGGTCCCTTGCGCGATGGTGATGGGTCGTTCGGTATTCGGACGCAATGTCAGGCAAGGCAGTCTCAGGAAAGTCGTTTCTTCCTGGATCCCGCCCGAATCAGTCACGACGAACTGCGCGTTCTTCTGCAGCGTGATGAACTCACGGTACCTGACCGGCTCGATCATCTGAAATGAGCCGTTGAACGCGATCTCGATTCCGAATCGTTCGATGTTCTTCTTCGTTCTCGGATGCATCGGAAAAACGACCGGCACGGTAGCGGAAAGTCGGTTCAGGTATCCCAGGATATTCCGGAGGCTGTCCTGCGTATCGACGTTCGATGGCCGGTGGAGGGTCACAAGCACGTAAGAGCCCCCGGTCAGCCCGAACCGCCCGAGAGTCTCCCCTTCCTGAGTCGCGTCAAGCCGGTTCAGAATGGTAATCAGCGA
>CAYNQP010000143.1:0-8270 GCA_964399325.1 uncultured Pirellulales bacterium | reverse complement strand
CGCCGAAGCTGGCGCCGATGGCCCGAGCGGCCTGGATCAACTTGTGGTTGCGCGGGACCAACTTCGTCTTGTCTGCCACGCTCGATAGCGGCACGCTCGACAGGGCGCCGGCTTTCCAGACAACCAGGCGATTCTTGACCCCACTGACGAGCAGCTCGATGGCGGAGTGTCCGAACATCGTGGCCAGGGTCCTGTCGTGCGGCGTGGGCGTTCCGCCCCGCTGAACATGGCCCAGCACGACGGCCCGGCAATCCAGGCCGATCTGCGCGTTGATGTCTTCGGCGAGCTTGTTGGCGACGCCGCCCAAGCGAATCGGATCGGGACTTGTCGCGATGCGCTTCAGGACGACCATCTTTCCGCCCTGGGGCTTGGCCCCTTCGGAGACCACGATGATGCTGAACCGCTTGCCGCGCTGGGAGCGCCCCAGAACGTACCGGCACACCTTATCGAGCTTGTACGGTATCTCGGGGATGAGGATCACATCGGCGCCGCCGGCCACGCCGGCATACAGGGCGATCCAGCCTGCGTAGCGGCCCATCACCTCGATAATCATCACGCGGTGGTGCGAGCTGGCCGTGGTGTGAATCTTGTCGATGGCTTCGGTCGCGGTCGTGACGGCGGTGTCGAAGCCGAAGGTGACATCGGTCCCGACCAGGTCGTTGTCGATGGTCTTCGGCACGCCGATCACGGGCAGGCCCAGCCGGGCGAACTTGGCGGCTGAAGCCATCGTCCCGTCACCGCCGATGCAGACGAGGGCCTCGACGCCACGCTCGCTCAAACCCTTCAGGCACCGGCCGGAAACGTCTTTCATCTGCGTCTTCTCGCCCACTGTGACCGGAAATCGGAAGGGGTCGGACGTGTTGCTGGTCCCCAGGATCGTGCCGCCGGTGGTGAGGATGTTGCTGGTGTCCTCGTAGCTGAGGAGTTCGATTCTGTTCTCGATCAGCCCGAGATATCCGTCCTGGATACCCCAAACGGTCAAGCCGTGCTTGTTGATGGCTGTCTTCGTCACGGCTCGAATCACAGCGTTCAGTCCGGGACAGTCTCCGCCGCCCGTCATCACGGCTATCGATTTCAGCTTTTGTTTGGCCATTCGTTCTGTCTCCGCATGTCAGGGTTCGTGGTCCGGCCCGTGGAAAACACGGCCAGGATGGCCGTGCCATGCCGGGGCGCCGCAGGTCAATCGAGAGACATCTTAGCCGTTATGGCTGCGGAAGTGAACGGTTTCCTGGTTTGGTCTACGATTTCTCGATGGGCTGTGGGCGGGGCGTCCCCGTGCGTCAGAGCCTGCCATGCGTGAGGTATGGAGGCGGGGTGGAGCGCGCCGCCCAATGCGGCGCGATTGCGAGCCCATTGGTGGTGGCTCAATAGCAACGTGGACGCCGCGGCCGTTACGCGCGACCTGGAAGAGATGAAACCGAGGCTTGGCAGACGCGCTCGGTTTGGCCGGAACACGGTTGTTCTCTCGTCACTTTCGTATCGGCCAGGCGCACGCGCCGGCATTCTCCCTGCTCTACCGTGAGGCGGGGGGAGGCTCCACGGGCTCCGGATAGCTCCGGCGATAGCCTCCGCTCAACAAATCCGCCTTGAGCGCCTCAGCGGCGACCCGCGCGTGATCTTCGAAGTCCTTGTAAGCTTCCGTCAGGACCGAACCGACGATGGCGCCGGTTTCGCTGTCGACGATCTTCACACGCAGCTTCATGGCATCGCCGGGGCGGGCCTCATCTTCGTAGTATTCGCACAGAATCAGCGCCTCGACGCCCAGGATTTGTCTGATGCGGGCCCGCGTCTTGTCATTGAGTCGGCCCTTCAACAGGTCTTGCTCGCCGATGATCTTGAGTAACTCGCCCCTTTCGACAAACGTGATGGGCTGGCTGATGAAGGTCTTGAAGTAGGCGGCCATGAAGAGCTGTTCCTGCTCCGGATCGAGGCCGAGCACGGCGAGGCGTTCGTAGGTGAAAAGTTCGGGCTTAGTGAAGAGCGCGCGAGTCTTCGGCTCGCAGCCCGTCAGAAGGGTCAGCACCGGCGATACCATCGCCAATGAAACAACCGCAACTGCTGTGCTTCGTACCATCGTTGTCTCTCCTTGACCGACACCTTTTCAATCCATCCCGTCCGGCGGGACGACCCTCACGCCGAACCCAGGCTCGCGCTGTCCCCAGCATTCCCGATCTATCTTAGCGTCGCTGCCGGATAACACAAGAGTCCTGTTTCCTGTTTCAACCGGTCGCCAGGCCTGCCGGCGGCAATTCTTTGCGGGCGGGCCCATGGGACGGTAAGATGGCCCCGAACGGCTGATGCCGATACAGACACCTGAGGACTACCGCAACGGGGAGTAACGATGCACATTGGCATTATTTCCGATACCCACGACCACCATCGAAACGTCCGCAAGGCGATCGAGATCTTCAATGATCGGGGCGTAGCATACGTTCTGCACGCCGGTGATATCACCTCTGCCGCCACTATCGATCTTTTCGCGGGATTGTGTGACAGCCAGCTTATCGCGGTCTTTGGCAACTGCGACGCGGACAGGGCGTCGCTCAGGAGCGCCATCGAGGCCCTCGGCGGCGAGGTCCATCGGGATAGCTACCAGGGCCAGCTTGACGGCAAGACGATCTGCATGGCGCACCGGCCTGGTACGGTCGGCGCCGTGCTTGACGGCGGGACGTACGATCTCGTCATCTACGGCCACACGCACCGCCAGGACATCCGCCAGACAGGCCGAACGCTCGTCATCAACCCCGGCGCCGCCAACAATTGGGGCCACGTCGTCATCCTCGACACCACCGACATGACCACGACGGTCGAATCGCTGGACTCGTGAATCGTGTGGGATTGTAGCGTGTGTGAGATAACCATTGATAGAAGAGACTGTAGTTGTGCGTAGATTTGGAAGGAGTCGAGTATGCCGCTGATTCAAGTTGACACCTCGTGTGATCTGTCCGGTCCGGACAAGAAGCAAGCCCTGGCCAAGACGTTGTCCCGGCTGGCCGCCGAGGCGATCGGCAAGCCCGAGCAGTATGTGATGGCCTGCGTTCACGACAATGTCGCGATGACGATGAGTGGCGACGCCGGACCCAGTGCCCTGGTGACGGTCAAGTCCATCGGAGGCCTGAGCAGGTCCGTCAACCAGACCGTAGCTGCCCAGGTCTGCGAGACTCTGCAGAAAGAGCTGGCGATCCCGCCGAGCCGCATCTACCTGACCTTTGAGGAATTAGCCGCTACCCACTGGGCTTGGAACGGCAAGACCTTCGGCTGAGACCACTTCTGCGTGCCGCGCTGCCACGTTTCGCTAATGTGCGGCGGCCGGCACGCACCATATCGCCGGCAAACGGGCCCGAGCCTGTTCCGGCGCTCTCAGCTTCGCATCTTCCGGTAGTTCTTCAGGCACATGTCCACGGCTGTCAGCGGCGGATAGGCGTCCTTCTCTTCCTCGATGATGTACCATTCCGTGTTGCCGGTGGTTTCGCACAGCGCGAAGATCTCATCCCACTTGACATCGCCTTCGCCATGATGGCGCTTGGGTTCGTGGCGGAGTATTCCTTGATATGGATGGTGAGAGACCGGCCGGGATAGCGCTTCAGGAAAACAATGGGGTCGCCGCCGCCACTCATCATGTTGCAGGTGTCGATCTGCATGACGACGTTTTTACTCGTGTTGCCGAACAGGATGTCCCAGGGCATCACACCGTCAATGGGCGTGAAATCATGGGCGTGACTGTGGTAGCCGACGTGCATGCCGTGCGGCTTGACCTTCTCGGCCAGGACGTTGAAGCGAGCGGCGTACCCGCGCCAGATCTCGGCCGGATTCGGGCCCTCGGCCGTAAGCCACGGAACGATCAGGAACTTGTTACCGAGCGTCCGGTTGAACTCGATCGTCGCGGCCAGGTTGGCGTCGGACAACGTGTCCATGGCGGTGTGCGTGCCGCAGCATTTCAGACCGTTGTCGTCGAGCATCTTACGCAGGTCCTCGGCCGAATAGTCATAGTAGCCGGCAAATTCGACCCCGTCGTACCCCATCTTCGCCACGGTGGCGATCGTGCCGGGCAGGTCCTTCGCGCAGTCGGCCCGGACCGAATAGAGCTGCAAACCCACCGGGAGGGGGCGCTTGGCGGTCTTCTTCATATCCTCTTGCATACAACCTGCTCCTACCACACCCAGCGTAGCCACCGAAGCCGCGGTGGTAACCAGAAAGTCACGACGGGTAAGTGTTGAATGGTTCTGATCGGTTGCCATGGTCCGTCACCTCGCATCATAGTCCAAAACGTGTGATTGCTCGTGCCGGCGGTTGCCCCGGTGGCGAATCATCCGGTGGGGTGATTGTAGCTGTGGGGATTCCGCCGGTCAAAGGCAAATCGCTATTGCCAATGCGCTCATTGGCAGAGATGTTCCGGGAGTTGGCCAAATGCCCGCTGCCCCGCACGGTCGTCAGGGTGATGAGCAGGCAGGGCAGCCCTCATGGTTCGCATGGACAGGGTCCGTGGCTTTGCGAGTGTCCAGACAAAGCCATAGATCGCTGTCGCGAGCAAAGCCCGCATGAGGAATTGACCACGTCCAATATCATTCGACTACTACTTCCTATTCTTGCGTAGGCAGTCAATCCTAAGTCCCCCAGCTTGATACGGGTTCCGGGGCGGCGAAGAATGACGGGGGACTAACTCCGACCGCCGGTTCCTGAGGTACATCTCCGCCCGCGCGAGCTTTCGCTCCCGCGTCAATCGAATCCCGTACGGCGACCAGGCAATCTTCATCAACCGGAGGTATTTCGAGCGCCTCGGGCGATTTGCCGAGATCCCCATCATGGAGGACGTCGATCTGATGCGCCGCATCAAGCGGGATGGCCGGAAGATCTACATCTTTCGTGACAAGGTCACCACTTCGGCGCGTCGCTGGGAGGCCGAGGGTCCACTTTACACCACGATCAGGAATCAGGTAATCCTGTTTCTGTACTATCTCGGCGTCAGTCCCAACATGCTGGCACGACTCTACCGTCCCCACGGCGACACGCCTCGCCCGTTGAAGCTATAATCTAGACATCTTGGAACCCATTCTTACCTCGCCACGGCGGCCTCCAGGGCGGCGATGGGGCGGTAGATGTGGCAGTAGGGAGTCTTGCCGGTCTTGTTGTAGTAGTCTTGGTGGTAGAGTTCGGCGGGCCAGAACTTGCCGGCAGTGGTGACTTCCGTCGCGACCTTGTACTTGGCCTTGTTCAGCGTTTCAACCATCCTCGTGGCGACCTGCTTCTGCTCGTCGTTCCGGTAGAAGATGGCCGAGCGGTACTGCTTGCCGACGTCCGGGCCCTGGCGATTGACCTGGGTGAAGTCGTGCGTCTCGAAGAAGAGTCGGGTCAACTTCGCGTAGCTGGTCTGGGCCGGATCGAACACGACCTGGACCGCCTCGGCGTGTCCCGTCGTGTCGGTGCAGACCTGTTTGTACGTCGGGTTGTCCACGTGCCCGCCTGTGTAGCCGACAGCGGTGGAGATCACGCCGGGGGCCCGCTGCAGATGGTACTCCGTGCCCCAGAAGCAACCCGAAGCGAAGATGGCGGTTTCGGTTTTGGGCGGCTCGGCGGAGCTTTGCATGGCGGCGGCCGGGATGAAGTTCATCGAGATTGAATTGACGCAATAACGGGTATTCTTATCCGTTAACTGCTCGCCCAGAAAGACGTGGCCCAGATGGGCGTCGCAGTTGGCGCAGATGATCTCGGTCCGCCGGCCGTCGGCATCCGGTAGCCACTTCACGGCGTCGGGAATCTGCTCGTCGAAGCTGGGCCAGCCGCAGTGCGAATTGAACTTCGATGTGGACTCGAACAGTTTGGCCCCGCAGCGCTTGCACGTGTACGTCCCCGCGTCGAAGAACTCATCGTACGTGCCGCTATATGGTCTCTCGGTGCCCTTGCGGACGATCACGCGTTCTTCCTGGGGTGTCAGTTCTCTGTACATGTTGTCCTCGCGATAGAAGCCGATGCTCTCGACGTAGAGATCGGCGGTTTGGTCCTTGCCGGCGGCCGTGATCCCGACCGCCCGCAGCGCCGCGCTATCCGGCGGCATCTTAAGCGAGGCAGACGTGAATTGCCTAAACAACAGTGTCACGTCCTGCCACGAGCCATCCGTTGGAAAAGTGGCTTCATAATACTGACCCGAGAAGCGCGTGTCCTTGGTTCGCAGACGCACGGCATAGGAACTTCCGTTGCCCTTGGCGCGGAGTCGAATCCCGCTGTAGCCCTGGGCGTCGAAGTTCCGCCCTTGGGGCTCCAGGCCGAGCCGTGCTTCCAGATACGCGCCTTTGCCGCCGGCCGGCACCTTGCCCGTCAGGTGCAGTCGGGTCCGCCCGCCGTCCTCGACGAACTCCAGCCTGCCGTCCACGTCGCTCTTCTCGGCGGCACCGGTTTGAAAAGTCCATTTCGTTCCCAGCGCCGACGCCTGCCCGGCCGACGCGAAATCGTCGATCAGCAGGCCTCCGGACGCCGCCGGGGCGGCATTCGTTTCCGTCGCGCCCGGTGTCTTCCCCCAAACCACTATGATTGCAGCACTTATAAGGCCAACGATGACCACCCACTTCAACGGATTGTACAGTTCTCTAAAATTCATGATAGATCCCCTTCAAATTCGTTTTCAATGAGTTATCTGTGTATACCCCCGAGCGGCACCGCTTGTTTTCCAAATTCCTATTGTTACGCTCGGGTTTCTGTCGTAACATCCAGTTCGCGGCGGAGGCGATGCTCATTCCTGCCCCCAAACAACTCATCTTGCCCAAAATTGGCTTTGTTTCGCACACTTGTCCTGCGCGGGAGCCCTCCTCGTCCCAGTGTCGTCCATCGTCCGCGTCCAGACTCCCACTCCCTGAACTCAATCCGCATCCTCCCAGCCAATTGGCTTTGTTTTGCACGACCAGCGTCTGAGCGAATTCATTCATAACCGCCTTCCAGATAATATGTTGATATCCATTTGGGCCTCCGGCAATTGGGTTTGTTTCGCACAATTGCCCCCGTTCGTAGTGGCACCGTAAGGCGTTCTCCATATGCATATATGCTCTGACGAGCACACTACGAACGATTGGCTTTGTTTTTCCGTCCGCCGCGCGTTTTCGGGCGAGAAATGGCGGAAATTGGCTTTGTTTGACACAGTCGCTTCGCGAAGTCTCAAGTTTGAAGTGTGAAGTTGGGAAACCCGAAGCCGTATCTGTGCCCCTTGACACTTGAAACTTCAAACTTGAAACTCCGGCCTGTGGACGGAAATTGGCTTTGTTTCGCATATTCGGGTCCGCGCG
Organism: uncultured Pirellulales bacterium; assembly: GCA_964399325.1. Classification (GTDB taxonomy): domain Bacteria; phylum Planctomycetota; class Phycisphaerae; order Sedimentisphaerales; family Anaerobacaceae; genus JAFGLV01. Next base: position 999 of record CAYNQP010000143.1, on the reverse strand, counting down.
GAGTCGATGGAGTCCTCCGCATCCCGTGTGCGGCGTTGAGCGTATCGCGTATTGCGTCGTGCGTGCTGTCAAACAATCAATCATCAATAATCCTTCATCAATCTGAAGGTCTCCCATAGAAGGACGGCGTTGCGTTTTTTGAACGAAAGACGCACCCCATAAAATTGCCCTGGCAGCCGTAACTTGTTTCCATCGCGCGAATAAGAAAATTTTGCGTGACATCCACTTTTGGCTCCAAAGCGTTGCCTGAATTGAACGATTTTGAGATGCACAGGAGACATCGTCAAGCGTTACGCGTCGTGCGGAGTCGCGGGATGGCTCGCTTGGTGCCCTCAAAACCCTCGCCTCCCTCGCAGGCACCGGATGTTCGGGCTGCGGTTTTTGCCTTTGCGGCAGCCACTGGGACGGATTATCATGCGGGCAGAAGACACGCGATGGCGCAAAGAACAGGACGAAGGCATGATATCATCCTATCTCCAGCAGGTTGTCAGGTCCGCAGCCCAGGACTTCGACGTCGATGCCGTCTGGCTATTCGGCTCGGCCGGCGAGGACGAAGCCGGCGCGCGAGATATTGACCTGGCTGTGGAGGGCCTGCCCGCCGAGCGGTTCTTCGATTTCTACGGGCGGCTCTACTTCGAGCTGCCCAAGCCCGTTGACCTGTCCCAGAACCCGCCCATCGCGGCCATCATCCGCGCCAAAGGAGTGCGCATCTATGAGCGCGGAAACTGACTACCTGCAGGCCGAGTAGAACAGAGGAAGTGGGCGCCTGGTTTCCATGTTGAGTCAAGGCGATTGGCTACGCTGTTAGAACAAGACTGTCTGGTGTATCAAACGCGAGACATCTACGGGAAGGTCGCTGCCACTGCTCAGCGTTGCATGTGCGTTCAACTGCTCTTCACCAAGAGGTTCTTCGAGAAATCTAAGAATCGAAGCAGCGACGTATTGCCGCTGCAAATCACAAGCGATCCATCGGCGCCCCTTTCTTTCCGCAGCCTCCCC
>CAYNQP010000142.1:0-8312 GCA_964399325.1 uncultured Pirellulales bacterium | reverse complement strand
GCCGGCGGGCTCAGCAGCGCGGTCGGCGAGATGGGCGCCGAACTCGGAGCGGAGGTAAACCTTGAGACGGTGCCGCTGAAATACACGGGCCTCAGCTATACCGAGATATGGATCAGCGAGGCTCAGGAACGCATGGTCATTGCCGTCAAGCCGGAGAATCTTGAAGCAATACAGAGGATTTTCGACAGCGAGAACGTCCAGGCCACCGTCATCGGCCGCTTCACGAGTGACAGGAAGCTGCACCTGCGATACAACGAGCAACATGTCGCTGAACTTGACATGGATTTCTTGCACGACGGCGTGCCGAAGTACAACCGGCAAGCGGTTTGGACGAGCCCGACATCGAATGGCGAGCCCACCCTGCCGGAAAGGAAGGACTACAATGACGAGCTGCTCAGCATTCTCTCGTCCTACAATGTGGCCAGCAAGGAATGGGTGATCCGCCAGTACGACCATGAAGTGCAAGGCGGCTCGGTGGTCAAACCACTCACCGGCGTCGCCAACGACGGGCCCAGCGATGCGGCGGTCGTGCAACCGAAGCTGACGTCGTCGCGAGGACTGGCCCTGAGTTGTGGCATGAATCCGCTGTACGGCGACATCGATCCGTACTGGATGGCCTTGGCAGGAATCGATGAGGCTATTCGCAACCTGATCTGTGTCGGCGCCAGGATAGACCGGGTGGCGTTGCTGGACAACTTCTGCTGGGGCAACTGCACGAATCCCGAAACGTTCGGGACGCTCGTGAGGGCCGCCCACGCGTGCTATGATGGGGCAATGGCTTACGGGGCGCCCTTCATCTCCGGCAAGGATTCACTTAACAATGAGTTCGCTTGCGAAAACGGAACGACCATCCGTATCCCCGCGACCTTGTTGATTAGCGCCATGTCGCTGGTGGACGATATCGACAAGTGCGTCACCATGGACCTGAAGCAGCCGGGCAACCTGCTCTTCATCGTGGGTCGCACGAACAACGAACTCGGCGGGTCACACTACTACAAGCTGCACGGTCGGCTCGGGGCCAATGTCCCCAGACTGGACCTCGAGACGGCGCCGTTGATTGCGGCGAAGATGGCCGAAGCGATCGCCGATGGGCTGGCCGTGGCTTGCCATGATTGCTCGGAGGGTGGGCTGGCAGTGGCACTGGCCGAGATGGCTTTTGCCGGCGGGCTGGGGATCGAGGCCGACCTGCACGGGGTGCCCAAGAACAAGGACTGCACGCGAGTTGACGCGCAGTTGTTCAGCGAATCGAACAGCCGCTATATCGTGGAAGTTGAGCCGGCCAAGTACGATGCCTTTGCGACCCTGATGTTGAACCTGCCCTTCGGACAGTTGGGCAAGGTCAAGGCAGAGCCACGATTCGTGATCCGATCGGAGGATGGCCAGAAAGTCATCGACGCCGACCTGGATACCCTCAAGCGAGCCTGGCAGAGAACATTTGACTGGTAATGGGATTCACGGGAGCGTAAGAGAAGAAAATGGCAGAGGTTCGAGCGTTAGCCCTGAGAGCGGCAGGCATCAATTGCGATGTCGAGACTCAATATGCGTTGGAGCTGGCCGGTGCAAAAGCCGACCGCTCGCACGTCAACCGTCTGATCGAAAAGAAGGCCCTGCTGGATCGCTACCAGATTCTGGTCTTCCCAGGTGGATTCAGCTACGGCGACGACGTGGCGGCCGGCAAGATCCTCGCCAACCAGGTTGTCCACCACCTAGCGGAGCCCATTCGCAGGTTCATCGACGACGGCAAGCTCGTGCTGGGCATCTGCAACGGCTTCCAGGTCCTGGTCAAGATGGGCATCCTGCCGGGCAACAGCGCCTTCAAGCAGGAAGAAGTCACCATCACCTACAACGATAGCGGCAAATACGAGGACCGCTGGGTGTACCTCCTGCCTCAGACGGACAGGTGCGTGTTCCTCGAGCCGGAGCGACAGATCTATCTCCCGGTGGCTCATGGTGAAGGCAAGATCGTCACCAGGGACAACGAATCTCTGCAACGGCTCAAATCCGAAGGCTATATCGCGTACAAGTACGTCGACAAGAACGGCGAGGAAGGCCCCTACCCGATCAACCCAAACGGTTCGACCGAGTCGATCGCCGCGTTGACCGACGGCACGGGACGCGTGCTGGGGCTGATGCCCCACCCGGAGCGGTTCGTCCGGCGTACGCAGCATCCGCACTGGTCTCGGCTCGGCGAGGACCTCGACCCTGACGGCATCAAGATATTCCGCAACGCCGTCAAATACGTGCGCGAGAACCTGCTGCAATCCTGCACGGCATAAGGCAGCGCCTTACGCTCCGCCCAGCAGACGCCTCAACTCACGCGTGAAAGCAGGCAAAGGATCGCCCGGGGCATTTCCCGACCGATCTGCCGGGAGCAGGCCCTCGATGGCGGCTCGCAAGCTCGGTTCTATTTCACCTAAGGCACTGTCGAGAAGCTCGATGACCGGGACATAGACGAACGGGCGTTTGATATCGGGGTGAGGCAGAGTCAGTTCGATCTCATCGGCCACCAGAGCGTCGTAGAGCACCAGATCCAAATCGATCGTGCGTGGTGCGAACCTGTCATCGGTACGGAGGCGTCCGAGCCGAGTCTCGACGGACTTCAACACCTCATTCTTGACTCGCGCGGGGCCGAGGTCGGTCTCAATTCGCCAGACGCCATTGACAAAATCCGGTTGGTTCCGCCTGCCCAGGGCTTCGGTCCGGTAGAAGGTTGACGACGCCCTGACGCGCAACGTCTCTTTGAGTGCTCTCAGTGCGGCGGTGATGTTCTCCTGCGGCTCAATGTTCGAGCCAACCGCGACAAAAGCCACCGACCATCGAGGGGAATCACTCATCACTGTCATTCTTGCCACGGGTTATCTTCACGGCGACCGTCCGGGCAAAACGCAGGGCGCCCGGCTTCTCCACAACGACCGTGACCTGCTCGACGCGGCTTTGCCGGAGGCACACATCTGCAACACTCTGTGCCAGCGCCTCGATGAGGCGAAATCGAGAGCGCTCGGCCATCGCAAGGATTTCTTTCTTCACAGCCTTGTAGTCGACCGTGTCCTCGATCGCATCCGTGCGGCCGGCCTGGTGGAGATCGACGTAGAGCGTGATCTGAGCCACGACGTCCTGTTTCTCGTGACGCTCATCCTCGTTGATGCCCACGATGCAGCGAAATCGCAGATCGCAGATACAAATCTCGTCCAGCGGGGGCTGCCCGGTCGCATCAGTCATACGTGTGTCCCTTCAGGTGATATCCACCGTCAACATGGATGACCTGTCCCGTGATGAAGCGGCTCCGCAGTAGAAACAGGACGGCGTCGGTCACATCCGCCGGATCACCATGACGCTTCAGCGGATTCGTATGAGTCAGCTTCTGCAGGTAGCTTTCATCCTGTCCGGCGGGCGGCAGGATCAGCCCCGGGGCAACCGCATTGACCGCGATGCCCGGGGCCAGTTCAAGAGCCAGCATGCGCGTCAGCGTCAGCAGCACGCGCTTGCTAATGTGATACGAAGCGTGCTCGCGGTCGTACGTTGTGACCCGCGCATCCAACAGGTTGACGATGTGCCCGGCCCGGCCCTGCTGAGCCAGTGCCCTGGCCAGCACCAGAGGGGCCATGGCGTGGATATGCAGGTTCCGCCAGAGTGATGCCTCGGAGGTCTCCCAGAGGGTCTCTTTCTCAAAGATGGAGGCGTTGTTGATGAGGATGTCGATCGGGCCGGCCTGGGAAACCGCTTGCGCCACGAGTCCTTGTGTCTGTTGAGCATCCGACAGATCGCCCAGGAGCGGCCAAGCTGAGACTCCGACGCGCCGAATCTCCTCACACAGGGCATTCGCTGCCGGCGCGGACCGATGGTAGTGGACCACGATGTTCGCACCCTGCCGCGCCAAAGCCAGCGCCATTGCCCGGCCCAGACGCTTGGCGGCGCCCGTGACCAACGCCGTTCTGCCCGTCAGAGAATCGTGTGCACCATCCATTTGTGGGTTTACTATTTGCCATTGACCATTTACGATTGGGGCCTTACCTCGTACGCAAGGCCAATAGTAAATCGCCAATAGTAAATAGTAAATGACAAACGAGCATGAGCATCGATATTCCGAGAGAAGGCATTTTCGCGATCTACAAAGAGGAGGGGAGGACCTCTCACGATGTCGTCGATATGGTCCGGCGCTATACGCACCAGAAGCGCGTAGGCCACGCCGGCACGCTTGATCCCTGCGCCAAAGGGGTGCTCGTGATCGGGGTCGGCAGAGCCGCGACAAGAATGCTCGGAGAGATCGTAGGAAAAGAGAAGGAATACGTGACCCGCGTCAAGCTGGGCTGGCGCAGCGCCACGGACGACCGAGAAGGTCAAGAAGAGCAGGTGAGCGTCTCTGCGATTCCTTCGCAGGAGCAGGTCCGCAACGCCCTGAAGAATTTCAAGGGAGTCATCGCTCAGCGTCCCCCCGCATTCTCCGCCGTCAAGATTGGGGGCCGACCTGCTTACGAGTTTGCGCGGGCCAGGAAACAGATCGAACTGGCCGTCCGGGAAGTCGAGGTGAAAGAGATTGAACTGCTTGCCTATGAATGGCCTTTCCTCGACTTCCGCATGGTGACGGGACCCGGCGTATACGTACGGGCCATTGCTCGTGACCTGGGTGAGGCACTCGGCACAGGTGGATACGTAGTGCAACTGGAGCGGACTCGCGTAGGGTCCTTTGGCAAAGACCAGGCGATCCGTCTTTCAGGTCGGGGTTAGATCGGAGCATGACCGATACAACCGCGATGAAGCATGCATTCTTACGGAAGGGGATCTGCCCCTCCAAGGGCTCAATCACCCGGCCCTTGCTGCAGTGGTTCGACCGGGAAGCACGTGACCTGCCCTGGCGCCGGACGAGTGATCCCTACGCAATATGGGTCTCCGAAATCATGTTGCAGCAAACGCAGGTCGAGACGGTCAAGCCCTACTATGAGCGATTCCTTCGGCGGTTCCCCACGGTCCAGCGGCTCGCGCGGGCGCGGCTCGATACCGTCCTGAAGCTATGGGAAGGGCTTGGTTATTATTCTCGGGCACGAAACGTCCATAAGGCGGCCCGACAGATCGTTGTTCGATACGACGGCCGGTTGCCCCAGACCACGGATGACCTGCTCACCCTGCCCGGCATCGGCGCTTACACAGCCGGGGCGATTGCCAGCATTGCGTTCGGTCGGCGGGAACCCGTCGTGGATGGCAACGTGACACGCGTTCTCTGCCGAGTATTTCGTATCCGGACCGATCCGAAGCGCAGCACCACTCAGAGGGAAATCTGGCGCATGGCGGAGGAGCTTTTACCCACCAGGCGCGCCGGTGACTTCAACCAAGCCTTGATGGAGCTGGGATCGGAGGTCTGCCTGCCCCGAACGCCGCGATGCCGCGAATGCCCGCTGCGCCGAGTGTGCCAGGCCAAGCTTCATGGCGAGGAGCACCTAATTCCGCTCCGCGGGCCGAGGAAGGCCATTCCAAACTACACCGTCGCTGTGGGCGTCATCTACGACCAGCGCGGCCGGATACTGATCGACAAGCGGAAGCCCGAGGGTCTGCTCGGCGGACTCTGGGAATTCCCAGGCGGCAAGAAGGAGCCGGATGAATCGCTGGAAGCCGCCCTGCGGCGTGAGGTCCGTGAGGAACTCGGCATCCGGATCCAGGTCAAGCGCCCCCTCGTGGTGGTGGACCACGCGTATTCCCATTTCCGCGTCCGCCTGCACGCTTTCGAGTGCGAATATGTCTCAGGAACGCCTCGATGCGTGGCATGCAGCGCCTTCAAATGGGTCCTACCCCAATCGCTGAGCCGCCATGCATTCCCGGCCGCCAACAACAAGATCATTCAGGCCCTCCACGCGAGAAAAGCCCCCCCTGAATGAGTGGCGCCAAGAGCCGGAAGTAGACAATCCACCATGTCGTGCGGCATCATCCCGATGTGGGCAAGCACTGATTCAAGCACCAGAATCCGCTCTTTGAGGGCAACGACGCCGCGGCTTTCTCGCACACTGTGCCACGCAGGGAAGGATGTCCATGCATATTCTCCTGAAAGTTGTTGTGTCCTCATATCCATGAGGCTATCATAGATTGTCGACTGGGCGGCATCGTAACGTGCCGGGCGGGACAAGCTCCGCCCTGTTCGTACGGCCTTTTGCATTGCGGGGTAGCGCGGCTACCGTAATCGACAACTCACACCAGATTTAGGAGGATTCATCATGAGTCAAACGAAACGTCACAAGACTGTGAGGACATGTTTGCCGGTGCTCGTTCTCCTGGTCCTGACCATGGGGATATCGCCAGCGTTTGCCGCAGGTGACATCACGGGGGCATGGAAAGTCACGATGGACTTCAACGGCAACGAGATGTTTGCCACGCTAACGTTTGTGAAGAACGCCGGCGGGACGTACACGGGCAAGTGGGGCTCCAGCGATCTGGCCAACGTCAAGTTCGACGGTGAGAAGCTGACTTTCGATCGAACGATGCGGATGATGGGCGATCAGGAAATGACCCAAAACTTCGCGGGGACCCTCAAAGACGGCAAGATCTCGGGCACGATGGGAAGTGACCAGTTCGACCTCGCCATCACGGCCATCCCGAAGAAGGCCAAGTCTCCGGCACTGGGTCAGTGGGACATCAAGTTCACCGTCATGGATCGGGATGTCACGGCCAGACTGATTGTCTCCGAAAAACCCGATGGAACACTGGCAGGCCAATGGACCGCCGAGCAAGGCGAGCATACGGTCTCCAACGTTAAATTCCAGGACGGCAAGCTCACGTTCACGCGGAAGAGCAAGATCGCCGATATGCAGATGGAGTTTGAGACGACCTACACAGGCGCGATCAAGGGCAACGAATTGACCGGGATGCTCGATAGTGAGATGGGAAATTGGCAGGCCAACGGCCGACGCTTCGGGGCGCCACTGATCGGAACGTGGGAAATGACGACCTCCGCGGACCAGGAGCCGCGCACGAGCATGATGACAATCGACCCGGATCTGACAGGCACGTACGAGTCTTTCGGCGGAGAAACGCCTATCAAGGATCTCAAGCTCGAAGGCAACAACGTAACCTTCGCAGTGGAAATGGGATTCGGCGGTCAGACCTTCCGACTGGACTTCAAGGGCAAGCTGGACGGGAAGACGCTCAAGGGCGAGATGACGACACCTATGGGCGCCAACGAAGTAACCGGCAAGATGATGGAGAAGACAAAGACGGTTGCGGCCTCGACCTCGTCTCTGGTCGGTACCTGGGAGTTGACATCCGAGTCGCCACAGGGCACCCGCACGAACACACTGAAGATTAAACCCGACATGACCGGGACTTACTCCTTCCGCGACAATGAAACACCTGTCTCCAATCTCAAGACCGAAGGAAACCAGGTCAGCTTCACGATCACCATGGCATTCAACGATCGGGAATTCACACTCGATTTCAAGGCCAAGCTGGACGGAAAGACCCTCAATGGGGAACTCACCACCCCGATGGGAGAGAGACCATTCACGGGCAAGAAGGTTGACTGAGCCGCGCGGGCTTGCGCCATTGTAGGCCAAAGGCCTCTCCTGGGATTGCATAATCCCAGGAGAGGTCTTTTCAATTGGGCATGTACACTATCGACAAATCCCCGGCATGGGCAGTCCATAGTCCATACGGGACTGTTCGCTTACAGACCGTTAGGATCAAGCACTCCACGATTCATATCGGGCCTTCGGTCCCCCGGCCTGCGTTCGCCATCTCGCCCTTGCCAATCCGGCCACGGGCCCCCTCGCCTGGACGGAAAGCCGTTGGGATCACCCCACAACTCCTGCAGTCGGCGAAACTCATTGGGATCAGGGCGACCACCGAACCTCCGTTCGCCGGAACGGCGAGGGTCATTGGCATCGGATCGGTCACCCGGTCCAAACCACCTGCCACCTCCGCGGAAGTCGTCCCAAGACCCGCCCCAGCCTGGTCCTCCGCGGAAGTCGTCTCCAGACCCGCCCCGGCCCGGTCCTCCGCGGAAGTCGTCTCCAGACCCGCCCCGGCCCGGTCCTCCTCGGCCACCCGGACGCATCCCACGGTGGAAGAACCTATCAAAACTCTCGGTGATCTCTTGCCACCTCTCCTTTTGCTTCTCGGTGAGCACCGCGTCGACCTCTGTCTTCATCGTCCGCAGCAATTCATCTATCTTCGGACGGGCCGCCTTTCGGAGTACCTCAAGAGCCTCCATTTGCGTTCTCAATATCGTCCGGATCTTGTCCACCTGTTCCGGGGTCAGATCCAGGTCATCACGGAATCGGCCCACCATGTCAGCCACAGCCCTGGTGATATCGAGAGGAGGCTGGGGGTCT
>CAYNQP010000141.1:0-8343 GCA_964399325.1 uncultured Pirellulales bacterium | reverse complement strand
GTCTGCTGGCGGCGGAGATGACCTCGCTGCGAACCCTGGTCGGCCGGATCGACGAAGCGAGCGCCGATGAGAACGTCAAGGTAGTGGTTCTGACCTATGGCGGCATGTCCTTCGGTTTCGGGCAGTTGGAGGAGATGCGGGCCGCCATCGGCCGGCTGAAGGCCGCGGGCAAGACGGTCTATGTCCACGCTGAAGCCATGAACACCTTCGTGTACGGCCTGCTCTGTGCGGGCGATTACCTCAGCGTCGCGCCGCAGTCATCCCTGTGGCTGACAGGCATGTACGGCGAGTCACTCTATGTCAAAGGGCTGCTGGACAAGATCAACGTGCAGACGGATTTCATGCACATGGGCGACTACAAGTCCGCCGCGGAGATGCTGACGCGTACGGGACCGAGCGCGCCGGCCGAGGAGAACATCAACTGGCTGTTCGACGGTCTGTACGCCTCGGTCGTGGACATGATCGCCGCGTCGCGAGGAAGGACGCCGGCACAGGTCCGCGATCTGATCGACCACGGTCCCTATCTGGCGGAGGAGGCCCTGGACAAGGGCTTGATTGATGCCGTCCAGACGCGCGAGGCGTTTCTGACGCACATTAAGGCCGACATGGCAGGGCCCGTGAAGATCGACAATCGCTACGGCTGGGAGAAGAAGCCCCAAATCAACCTCACCAATCCGTTGGCCTTCTTCACGATTCTAAGCGAGCTGTTCAAGCCGTCGCCGACGGAAGAGAAGGATAGTGTCGCCGTCATCTATGTCGAGGGGGCGATCGTTCCGGGACACGGCCAGTCGGGTCTCTTCGGACCGTCCGCCGCCGCCTTCAGCGGCGACATCCGCAAGGCCCTGGAGACGGCCGCTCAGGACGATTCCGTCAAGGCGGTGGTGATGCGCGTCGATTCGCCCGGCGGTTCGGCCGAGGCCAGCGAGGTGATCCTCAACGCCATCGGCCAGGTTCAGGCCGACAAGCCGTTCGTTGTCTCGATGGGAGACGTCGCCGGCAGCGGAGGGTATTACATCTCGTGCGGGGCCGACGCCATTTTCGCCGATGAGGCCACCCTCACCGCGTCCATCGGCGTCGTGGGCGGCAAGCTCGTGACCCAGAGCATGTGGGACGCCTTGGGCATCAACTGGGTTGGCTACAAACGCGGGGCCAACTCGGACATGCTCAGCAGCGCCGCACCTTTCAATGACTCGCAACGGCAGGTGCTCGAACGATACATGCAGAAGGTGTACGACGTCTTCAAGGGACATGTCGCCCAGGGCCGGGCCAATAAGCTCCGCAAGCCTCTCGACGAGATGGCCGGCGGACGCGTGTACACGGGCAAGCAGGCCCTGGAACTGGGATTGGTGGACCAGATCGGCGGGCTCAAGCAGGCCATCGAGTACGCGGCGGCCAAGGCGTCGCTGACGGACTACGACGTTCGCGTCATTCCTTGTCCCACGGACTTCGTTACGATGCTTATGGAAGAGCTTTCGGGCGAGGGCGAAAGGCCGGCGGACATTGCCCTGCCCGACGCGACGAGCCTGCTGGCCGGCCATCCGGGCCTGATGACCGCGTTCGATCTGCTGCGTAAGACCGAGCCGCAGCGCGCCCGGGCCCTGTACCAGGCCCTGCAGCGCATCGAGTTGATCCGCCGCGAAGGCGTCATCATGATGATGCCGTTCGACACGATACTGCACTGACCCCGGTGATCGATGGGCAGACAGTGATTGTCTCAGGGCAGACCATCGGCACGGTGGCCCTGAAGATCGAAAGGCAGGGCGACGGTGTTGCCGCCAGTCCGCTTTGGAGCCACGAGTTCGGCCCGCGGTTCACCACGCCCGTGCTCAAGGCTGGCCTGTTGTATGGCTACGACGGTCATTTCTACTGTGTTGACGCCTGAACCGGCACGGCGCTCTGGACCGACACGACCGCCCGAGGCCAGAGTGCGACCCTTCTCGACGCCGGCTCCTGTCTGTTGGCTCTCACACTCAACGGCGAGTTGGTGGCCTTTGCGCCGAGCGACAAGGAGTACGTCGAGCTGGCCCGCTTCACGGTGGCCGAGACGGAAACATGGGCCCACCCCGTCGTCGCGGGCCATCGCATCTTCATCAGGGACAAGGACACCGTATCGCTGTGGATGATTGAATAGCCCGGCGGGATTCAACCTTTTCCGGGAGGAGTCCAACCGGGGACTGATACGGATTTGGAAACGTCCTTGCTCTGTGTCTGTCATCTTGAGCACCGCGAAGGATCTGGGCCGCGACCGAGAGAAATCTCTTGTGCGAAGGCCAGATCCTTCGGTCGTGTCGCAAACCGCCAGCCAGGAGGCATGGCCGCCGGGAGTTTGCACAGACTCCCCCCACGACTTTTTCCGATTTTCCCCTTGATTCCCGGTGTCGCGAATCGCACAATCTCCGCGGCTGAAGTTGGGTATTGCACCTTTGATGGACAGCGAGCAGGCAGAGCGGGCGAAAGCAGTATCGATGACTTTCCACAGGTGAACCCGCTGTGTTCGGAGTAGGCCGGAAGACAACCAGGGATCGAAGATAGCTCTGCTGGAATTTTGGAGACGGGCCATCTTTATCTGCTCCTCGGCCGTGGCGTTCCGATACAGTACTCGCTGGCCAGAGAACGACAGAATGGCAAAGTGCAACCCTATCGGGCTCTTTCGGAAAGGAACGATCATGCGAAGGATTGTGTTGTTGCTGGTCTTGGTTTGGGTGGCAGGTTGCTCCTCCATGAATCACGCGCCGGACTCTTCGACGACGATGGAAGCCGGCTTGCCCAAGAACTATCTCGGCTATCAACCGACCGATCCGCTCCCGGCCGACACGGTGATGGTTTACGACGAGGCAACAGGTGAGTTGAAGCCGAAGTTGTGGGCGGCGCTTCTGGATGACGGTGGCGCTGTGCGAGACCTCCTGCCCCTGCAATCCGCGGAAGTCTCCGTGTCCAAGACCGACGTGTCGGGGGCCATCAGCTATCTGACGTCGTCACTGACCGCCGGAAGCGGAACGTACGCCGTCACCATGGACTACATGAAGTATCGCGTGGAGGACGTATACGACGACGAGACGAACAGGTTCATCGGCAACGCTCGGATCGGCGTGGGATTGCGCATTAAGGCGGTGGTGCAGACCACCGAGATCGGGCTGAACATGGGCAGTCTCATTGCGATCGGGGCCGAGGCCAAGAGAGGGACGCTGCGCGGCGGGATTGCGGTAGATGTTATCGGCATCGACTCGGCGGATGTCACCAATCTCATCCCTTTGACCTCCGAGATCGATCAGACCTCGATTCAGTCGGCGTTGCAGGCTCTCGCCTCGATCAAGACCAAGATATCGGAGGACGACACCAGGCTCACACCGCACGTGGTGGCGATCAAACAGGCCGTGGCGGGCGACGGAGACAAGATCAAGCAGAAGACGAGCATGGCCGGAGAGAGAGGTTTCGCCAGGGGAAGGACGAGTATCGAACGGAAATGTGAGATTCTCTCTCGCGTCGCCCCCGGCGGCAATCTGGACAAGAACAAGTGGGATCGCCTGGTGGAGGCGTCAACGCTCGACGACGCGATCAAGGAGGAATTCAAGGAATTGAACGATTTCGCCGGACTCGACGATCGGCTCACCACTGATGCAGGAATGGGCGGAGAGGAGATCTCCGCACTCCACGCCAAATTGGGACAGTTGTAGGACGCAGGCGCGAAAGGAGAGTGACGGTAATGGCTTCCATCGCCATAAGGATAGTGAAACGCGATAATCCCGAACAGGTCGCCGAAGCCCAAGGCGAGCTCGAAGGGGCCGGCTTCACCGTGACATCCGACGAGGCGGATTCGTGTGGGATCGATACGACGGCGTATGGTGGTACAAAGAAAATCTGTCGTGACACTGTCATCCTTGTCGGCCGGAAGGGATAGCCGCCCAGCCGAAATGGCGCGGATATCCGTGGGTTAGCGCAGCCGCGCCAGCAGATCGTCGAGGCCGACGGCGGCGAAGCCGGTGGCCGCGTCGCTGATGCCGTAAGGGATCACAAGAATCCCGTTGTGGACCAGCCCGCCGCACGAGTAGACGACGTTGGGGACATAGCCTTTGCGCTCGTCGGCGGTCGGCATCAGCAGAGGTTGTTCGAGCCGGCTGATTACCTTCGTCGGCTCGTCGAGGTCCATCAGCATCGCCCCGATACAGTACCGCCGCATGGGCCCCACGCCGTGCGTCAGCAGCAGCCAGCCCGCCTCGGTCTCGATGGGCGAGCCGCAGTTGCCGACCTGCACGAACTCCCATGGAAACTCCGGCTCCTGCACCTTCACCGCCTCGTCCCACACCAGGATGTTGTCCGACGTTAGGATAAACAGGTTCTCGCCGTCGATGCGCCCGCTCATCATGTAGTGACCCCGCACCTTGCGCGGGAACAGCGCTAGTCCCTTGTTCTTGGCGCAGCGCCCGTGTAGCGTGCGGATGTGCGCGACGTTCAGTCCCGGCATCTCGACGAGCTGCGGGAGAATCTGCCGCCCGTCGAAGGCGGTGTACGTCGCGTAGTATCGCACCGAGCCGTCGTCGTCGGTGAAACGCACGATCCGCATGTCCTCCATGCCCTGCGATTCCGCCTCGGACATCGGGAAGAGCACGACCTCGGTAATGTTGCCGTCGGGCGTTGTTTCGACATCGTAGTCGCAACCGGCGAGCCACTCGAAGCCCGGCCCCTGGGGGGCGTCGCGCAGCAGGCCGTTGACTACTGCCTGCGGCCCATTGATGGCTTCCAGTAAATCCGCCGCGGTGAACTGGTCGCCCAGCCGTGCGAGCACCGCCTTCATGATCTTCTCGCGCACGCCCATCCCGGCCAGCTTGACGCGGAACCGCGCTTTGCTGAACTGGTGATACTCGGCCCGGCGCAGTGGCTCGTGGAACGGTCCCGGCGGCTCCATGGTGATCTCGCCCGCGGCGTCGATCACGCCCCGCCGGAACACGATGGAGGAGACATGTCCCTCGCCTACGGTGCGCAGACTCATGAGGAAGCGCAGCGAGCCCGGGTCGAGGCCCTCCTGGTCGATGGCCGGCGTCATCGACGGATTGAACAACGCCGCCGACGCGAAGGCGTACTCCAGTGTGAAATAGGCCCCGATCAGCAGCTTGCGTTCGGCCGTGACGCGCTCGGGCATCTCCACCCGCTCGCGGACCCGTTCGTAGTGGGCCAGGAAGATATCTTCGAGCCCGACCTGCAGATGCGCAAAGTCTTTACGCGTCGTCGCCAGCACATGCGAGACCTGCTGGTCGTCGAGACGCGCGACGCGGTCGATGATCTTGCGGGCCCGCTCCGACCCCGCCCAGAACAGGCGGGTGATCGTCAGCGTGGCATCCGCCGTCAGCCGCACGCCCAGGCGTTTCACCGCCAACGGTTCTGATTCCATGTTCTTGCACCTTCCATTCAGCTCGCAATCCGCCGATTATAGCGTCCCCTCTGTTCCGGCAACAATACCTTCCGCCCGAGATGCTCGCCGAATCGCCCTCCGCCCAACGGCTCTCCCCCGCTGTAGGTTCTACCCGTCGCCTGCGTGGATGTCGAAGCTGGCAACGCATCCCTCTGGTCAATGGGATGTGAATCACACGCGCTGTTCTATCATGGTCTCCGTGTCCTGCACGCGCCGACTTACGGACAGACCAACACAGGCGGGCTCTGCCGGGACTGACCCCGGATTCCCTTGCCGAGAAGGAAGAAGGCATTGCTGAAATTGACTCCGTTGGGCCCGCGCCCTGCGTTACTGCTGTTACCACATGACATTGTCATATAGCGTGCCGATCTTCCCGGAGAGCACGGCCGTTGTCAGCTACCGCACGCGGAGACCGTGTCCCGGCCCGACGAGCGATCCGCAACGCCTTCGGCGCGGGGCTTGGCCCCATGGCGGCGCAGGCTAGCGGAGCTTGGCGAGGATGTCAGTAGCGCGTTCGAAGGTCGGGCCTTGTTCGTGGGAGACCTGTTTGTAGAACTCGCACTGCATGCAGTTGGGCAGTTTGGCGGCGTAGGAGCCCTGGACCTTGCCGCCGCAGAGCGTCCCGGCGATGGCCCAGCAGGCCCGGCCCCCATTCCTGCCGCCGTTGATGCCGTTCAGGGCAGCCGCGGTCGCCGCAGGGCAGACGCCGAGTTCCTGGGCCTTCAGGCCGCCCGGTTCGCGCCCGCACTTCTTGACGTGCCAGCAGTTGACGTTCATAGCAGGTCCTCCGAAAGCAAGATTCACAGTCATACGGTTCGTGCTGCCATACGCCGCTCGGTCTGGGCCGCACCGGCGAGATAATATGTCTGCACGTGAGCGACTAACGGGGTGTCGGACCAAGTGGCGTGAGACCTTAGCTGCAGGGCGTGAAAGTGCGTTTCCGGTGCAATAGGGGGCACGCTCGCTGTGAGGGGCGTCTGATAATGGCAAGCCGGGCGCGGCCCTTTCGCGGCAGCGTCCGCGGGATTGAGCCGCTCGCGCCACGTGCAGCGGCGGCAGGGCAAGCGGGATCTACACCACTCGCCTGTGCGGTAGCGGAATATCTTGGCAAATCCGGAAAAAATATCCAACGGCTTCGATTATTTTTCGCCCTCTATCCCGTCGCCCCTACGCCGCATTCGCGCCCTCCAGGGACTAGGACGGTGGTGAATATCAGGTGCATGCGAGGGTTCCGGGGGAACCATAGCGGTGGCTGGCAGGAACTCTTGGCTCCGCAAAGAAGCGGGCTCATGTGGCTGAAAACGCGGTTTTTGCCGCCGGAGAGCCATTCTTACCGCCGCCAATCGTGGCCGAAGGGAGCTCCAGTGTCGAGATCTGGTACGGGCCGTGGCTATTCAATTTGGGGCAGAGAGGATGGGTGGATATGTATGAGCGTAAATACCAAGTTGTTTTATAAAACGCAAAGCGCCTAAAATCACACGAAACATGAATTTTATCCTTTACAGTTGGATCACAAGAGAGTAGACTATGCGTAACATATAAGGAGTGTGATGAAGGTTGGTGTTGTCCGGCCGGAATTCTCTCCGCAAATGTTTGACATATGAGCCGTTTCGCAGATCGGCGCGTGTACACCGGGAGCAGATGTATGGCGTGCACCAATCGAGCATTCAGGAGGAGGTGTGGTGATGAGAGCAGTTTTGAGATTGTCTGGTATGGCGTTGGTCGCAATGGTTCTTGCGGCTGTGGCCCCAATGTCGGCGAGAGCTGACCTGATTGTGAACGGAAGCTTCGAGGATGGCGTCTCGATCCCAGGAGGTTTCGTTTCAGTTGGTGGCGGTAACAGCAGTTCGATCACTGGTTGGACCGTTCTGGGCGGGGTGCAGTCCGTTGACTACATTGGCTCGTTCTGGGGCGCGTCGGACGGCTTGCGGAGTCTGGACCTGGACGGCACTCCCGGTCCGGGTGGCATAGAGCAGGTGATCAACACCGTTCCCGGCAAGGGCTACGTGGTCACGTTTGACATGGCCGGCAATGCGGCACGCGCGCCCTACGTCAAGTTGATGCAGGTCGCTGCCATCGGGACTACGATGCAGTCCCAGGTGTTCAGCTTCGATTCCCAGGCCTCGACGGTGACCAACATGGGTTGGACGAACATGCAGTTCGAGTTCGTAGCCGATGCGGCCACGACGACGCTGCAATTCGCGTCGTTGACGTCGGCGCTGAATCCCGACTACTACCTGTACTGCGGACCGACACTGGACAACGTGGTAGTGACCCCGGTTCCCGGCGCGATCCTGCTGGGTGCCCTGGGATTGGGTAGCAGCGGCGGCGTCCTCGCCTGGCGCAAACGCAGAACGCTGTAGAAACCTACCAGACAGACAGAAATCTAACAGGGACTGTGTGTAACACGCACGGTCCCTTTTCTATTGGGACCGGCGCCAAGTCACCGGTGGCGTCGGCCGGCCGGGTGGATCTCGTGCGGGAAATTGAGATAGGCGAACTCGCCGAACAGCGCCGCGGCCTGGCGGTCATACGCCCGGGCCGCCTCGATCTCATCGTCGAACCGGCCGACGAAGATGTTCCGGCCGTCATGCCGAATCCACACCACCCACTGGCGCCGGCTCTTGTCGTAGCAAGCGCCCTTGAACTTCGAGCTCTTGCCCTTGGGGCCGGAGTTCTGCAGGTTCTGTGCTTGCGTGCAAACGCGCATGTTGCCCTGCCGGTTGTTTAGCCCGTTGCCGTCGATGTGGTCAACGACCATCCCCTCCGGGCAGTCCGTCAGCACGCGGTGCATCGCGATCGTCTTGCCTTTGTCGTTGCGATAGGCGTACCACTTGTGGCCGGTGAACGAAGCGCACCATTTGTACCGGTTGACCCGCTCGTAGTCGGCCGCATCGACGATGGCGTACTTGCCCTTGGTCAGCGGGATGTAGCGG
>CAYNQP010000140.1:0-8359 GCA_964399325.1 uncultured Pirellulales bacterium | reverse complement strand
AGTCCGCTTCGAACATGTCGGGCTCAACGTGCCTGATCCCGCGAAGATGGCCCGATGGTACGCTGCAAACCTTGGCATGAGGATCGTTCGCGAAGGCCCCCCGCCAGCCAACGCTCGCTTCCTTGCGGACCAAGCCGGCAACATGATGCTCGAGCTGTACACGAACCCGCCTGACGCCGTGCCGGACTACACCTCAATGGACCCGCTGCTGCTCCACGTTGCATTCATGGTTGATGACGTGGATGCCGTCCGTGCCGGACTGATTGCCGCCGGGGCGACCCCGGTTGGTGAGGTCATCGCTACGCCGACGGGCGACAGAATTGCCGTGCTCCGAGACCCCTAGGGTCTCGCGATTCAATTCGTCAAGCGAACTGACCCGATGCTCTCCTGCGACTAGCCTCCATTCAGGGGCTTCGCACTTTCCTCGCCCGGCCCATTCCGCATTCTGCATAGGCGATCGGCCTTGCATTGAGACGCTGCTCTTCGGTATTATGGGGCCGACAGCAAAGCGAATCACATATGCGGAAAAGGACAGCCATGACCATTTTGCCGAGAATCTTGCGCCGGTCGAACCACCACGTTCTCCTCTGGGGTACGTTGCCCGTGTTCTTTGCGTTTGCTCCCGTCACGCTGCCACGGCAACAGCCGACGGTGCCGGATCCGACCCGTCACGAGAAACGGCTGGCTGTGGCGGTACTGCGATTCGAAGACAGGACAGGAGACCCAAATCTGGCCCATTGGCGGTATTCGGCCTCTGCTCTGCTTGGGGACCAGTTTCGCAGGGTCAGGCAGGTCCGCCTACTCTCGGAACAGGCGGTGGGCTACGGTTTTCGACGAGTCGGTCTCAGCGCGGGCGACCGCGTCGATCCCAATGACGCGCGAAAGATCGGCGAGTTCATCGAGGCCCAGCGTGTGATTTCGGGGGCGTATTCGCAGAGTGGCGACAAATGGCATGTAGAGGTGTCAGTCATGAACGTTCCGACGGGCCGAGTGTCGCGTTTGCACGGGGTAACAGGCAGCGATTGGTTCGATCTGGGTAGCAGTCTTTGCGAGCAGATTCTGACCGAATTCGACATCGCCCCTTCTGATGAAGAGAAGGCCCAGATGGCCAAGCGCTGGACTACTTCGCCGGAAGCACTCGACTGGTACGGCAAGGCATACATGTCCCAGGCGCAGTCGGAACCCGTCCCCGAGCAACAACGGTACTTGGGCCGTGCCGTTGCCGCAGACCCGAATTGTGCCCGGGCGCTGGCTGCCCTGGCAGCGACCCTGGCCAGCGAAGGCAAGCTTGGCGAGGCCGAGGACGCTGTTCGCAAGGCCCTGCAGATCGATGAAGATCTGGCGAGTGGTCATGCCGTCCTGGCACAACTGCTCCTATTCCAGAAGCGGTCAGAGGAGGCGACTGAGCAGCTTCTTGAAGCGTGCCGTCTCGATCCCGATGATGCCCGGTGTCCTGCGATTCTGGCCCAGATCAGCGCTACGGAAGGCAAGTGGGACCAAGCCATCGCTCTCCTCGAGGCGGCTGTTTCCCGGGACCGGATCGACGCGAACATCCACGCCTCCCTGGCCAGCATGTATGCCTCTCAGGGCCAGCGAGATCAAGCGATGCGAGAGATTGAAGAGGTTGAGCAGCTTGACTGTCAGGGCCTCGACGCCGTGAATGTCGAGCAGACGGTGGGGAGTGCCTATGAGCGTCTGGATGAGAAACCCGAGGCGATTACACATTATGAGCGGCTGGTCGCTCTTGCCAGGAAACTGGACGTGAATCCGGCGGCGCTTATCATGTTCGAGCAGAAGATCGAATATCTGAAAACCGCCCTGACGCCCACGTTCCTCGACGTGCCGATGCCAGAACGCTGCACGGCAAAGGCCTTGGACAAAACCATCAGAAACCGTCTCGGCGAGGAGGAATCAAGCCTTGCGGTCAATCCCTTGACCTGGAACGACGAGATGAAGAGTTGGGCTGAGGAACTGACGAAGAACGACGCTGGCGACCTCGAAAAGGCCAAGGCCATCTTCGACGCCCTGGCGAAACGTGCCGGCGCGCAAGGTCTTCCTTCTGCGCGAACGGCCCAAGAGGTTTTCGCGGTCTGGAGCAACACAGAGGTTCCACTGCGATGCGGCGACCATGCTGTTCTCTTTGTCGCCCTGGCCCGAGCGGTGGATGTCAACGCCTTCTTCGTGTACGTGAGTAAGGATCCGCAGGGGAAGCTGCTACACCATGGCTGTGCGGCCGTGTTTGAAGACGGTCGTGCTCTGCTAGTAGACCCTGCGTGGCATTGGTTCGGGGTGCCCCACAGCGAGTTCAAAGTGATGGACGACCTGAAGACCATCGCCCTATTCTGTTCCATGAACGCCGAGCCGGAAACCCAGCTTGCTTGTCGCCGCTTGGGTCTGAAGCTATGCCCGGATTCTCTGTTCGGCAGGCTCTCTCTGACAGGCGCAGTGCTCGATGCCAAGCAATTCCAGGAAACCCAAGACATGTTGGCAGAGATTCCTGCACCACAGACCGAGTCCTGGAACACTTACTGCTTCCACAGCCTGCACGGAGCATTGGCCCTAGCCCGGGGCGATCTGGAGACATCATCAGAAAACATGCAAAAGGCGCTATCCATATACCCGCGCGGCGACACTCGCTACCTGCTGGGCATGGTCCTCGAGCAGCAAGGGCAATTGCGGCAGGCCCGCGAAGAGTATCGCCATGCCTTGCGAAGCGGGCTCCAACCCGATACAGCCGAGTTCGTTCGTCGTCGCATCGGGCAAATCAACGATCGCGTCGGTTTCGAGGCTGCCGAAAGGGAGTCGCCGCCGGTCGAGGCTCGATAGCCACGCCCTTTCGACTGGGCGAAGCATCTCCCTGAACCTCAGAAGGAATACGCCAATCCGAGCATCAGCGACACGGCGTAGTCGTCTTCCACGATCGGGCTGTCGGTGATTTCGCTGCCGAACCACTCGTATTGCGCGGAGGCCAGGGCGACCCACTTGGTGACGATCTTCCGCCGCACGGTCAGCCTGACCACCGGAGTGATCGTGTCACCGGGTTCGTAGGCGGGACGGCCCGCCCGGACCTCGTCGCCTCTCACGCCGTAGTAGTAATCCACAAGATTGCTGCTCCTCCAACGGAGTCCAGCCGAGGGAAAGAAGTCGAAACCTCCGTAGGGAAACCTCGCCGTATAACTGACTCCCAGTTCCTGGCCATCGTGCCGGCCCAAGACATCAGTGACGATCGCTGCGCTGAGGAGCCCCCAGTCCGCTCGCCAGGAGAGATCAATGCCGGCATCCAGAGAGGGATCCCGGTCGCGCATGCCCGCCAACACGCTGCTGTCGCCGGCCTCATAGCCCTCAATACGTGGCCGGAGGATCGGCCCCAAAGACCATCTCTCGCCTTTGAAAAGCCGGTAGCCCCCTGTGATTCCACGAAGGTATAAACGCTCGCCATCGTACCCGAACAGGGGCATCGGGTAGACTTTCGAATCCACTCCACGGTAGGGCTTTGACACTACGATGACTCCAGCTCCGACAAACCATTCGGGCTGTCTCGATTCAGTCTGTTCTGTGGCTTCACCTGCGAGCGTGTTGCCGACTGCGATGACGGTGAGAGCTATTGCGGAGATGATGGTGCGCGTCTTCATTTTGGTGCGGTACCCCTAAGAGTGCTCGCTCAGTTCTCAGCTTGGCGGCACCGGCGTTTCCCTGCCGGGCGCGTTGCCCAACGGCAACCGGATTATAACGATGTCGTCGCTTGTCGCGCCAAAATTATTGATGCGGCATGCGGCAGATGCCTTGTCCGTAGTGGGGTCATGACGGTAATACGAAGGGCCCCCGATGCCCATCATAGAACACCGAAGGCCCGTGATTCGCGGCGTTATCGCGGCCACATCAGATGTCTTATGGGGCCGCCATGTGTGTCTCGACATGTCTCCGCACGATCTTCTTATTCGTACGCGTAGAAGGCTATCCCTTCATCTGCAAAGTGCGGGAACGTGTTGATAATATAGTTCCTTTCTTCTTGGCTGATCGTGTAGAAATGCGTGCTGTCCCTGTTGTTCCAGAATCGATAGACCGGCTTAGCCCCGACCGGCGGAGCGGCGTCCGGCGGGTAGGCGTAGAACGCCGGCCCCTCGTACGTCCACACACTGGCGGGGTAGGTAGCAATGATGGACTCCTTCTCCGCCTCGTTCATCGTGTAGAAGTGCGACGTCAATGAAGGTGACCAGAACCGGAATACCGGAGCCAATCCCCCGTAGTACGCGGTGGCATACGCATGAAGGACGGGCCCCTCATAGGTCCATACGTCCGGATACGTATCAATAACACCGTCTCTTTCGGCGCCACTAACCGTGTAGAAGTGCCGACTGGTCAGAGGAGACCAGAACCGATAGAGGGTATTGACAATGACCTCCGATGCATGCTTCATCACCACGGCTCTGCCGTACTCAAACGGGACCCCGTCAGGATTTACCACGTCGTAGGAGTTCTCGAAGGCAAGCTCGGTGCTAAAGACTCCTTCATTCAGGGTGTAGGCGTTGGAGCTGGTTGCACTGGTGCTGAAGATCTCGCCCACAACGTCCTCGTCGGTAGCGGTGTCGATGATCGTCACGGAAATGTGGTTGGCCTCTACATCCGTGCAAGCGTCCCAGGTGAGAGTCATCGGCGATATCGCGGTGCTGCCGTAGCTCGGAGACGTCACATGCGGCTTCTGCGTAGGCGCGGCCAGGTGTGTACTCGTGCCCGGAACGCCATACCACAGTTCGGTCTCGTGCTCCACTCCATCCGTATACTGGACGGTAATATGGTACGTGCCATCACCGTATTCCGCTGGGGGATTGAGCGGGTTCAGCTCGACCCAGTATCCCCACAGGTGCGTGTCCCCAACGACGTCGTGATACGTCTTTACGTATGTTGACGTATAGGGGATATTGGGAATCGTGAAATTGCGGCCCCCGGGGGTCGCGAAGTCGATGTGGTCGACGGTGCTTGCGGTTTCGAGTTCCATCCAGAACGCCGGCGTGGGCCCGAGTGCCGTCGGGCTCTCGTAGGTCTCAGTCTGGAAGATACAGCCCCATAACAGGTAATCGGCAATGAAGCGGCCCCGATATTCAAGGGCCCCCATATCTACTACAGCAACGCCATCCTCATTCCCATCCACGACTCGCGGCTTCCCCTCGTAATCCGAGGCCCCCAGACCCATCGCCAAGTTGTTGCCAACGTCGATGCACGGCGTGCCGAAGGGCAGGTCAAAACCGCCGGTGGCGGGGTTGGCAAAACCGGGATCGACGCGAAGATTGCCCGTGCCGGCATAGGTACTGCTACCCTGTATGTTGCAGTAGTTCGCGACGGTAACATCGATCCACTGCGAGGTTGAATTGAAGATGCCTGGACCGAGATCGGAGGCCGTGTTGCCCCAGACGATGCAGTTCGTCAGGGTAGCCTTGGCGTTGTCGCTGTACAGCCCGCCCCCCTTGAAGGCATGGTTGCCGTACAGGGTACAATTCGTGAAGACCGCTTCTGAATCAGCATCGTCGGTGGGTATATGAATGTGGACCGCGCCGCCCAGACGGTCGGCGGAGTTATTCCACATGATGCAGTTGACGAAGATACTTGTGGAGACATCGAGGACGGCGCCGCCTATGGAGCGCACGTCGTTGCCCAGGAAAATGCATCTCCTGATCGTGGCCGAACAATTGTAGTTGTAGATTCCGCCGCCCCCTTCCGTGGCTTGGTCGCAATCGGCAAACCTGCAATCCTCGATGAGCGCGTTGGCGCGGTAGTTGCTGATGCCCGCCCCGTAGTAGGCGCTATTGCGTAGGAACACACAGTCAGAGATGGTCGGGGGGCCTTCCTCGTTGAAGATGCCCCCTCCTCCGGGGACCAGGGAGTCCTCCGGCACATCGTCGATGGTTGCCTTGGCCTGGTTGTCCGTGAATGTGCAACCTATAATCGTCAGATTCGAATCATAGGTGAAAATCGCACCGCCGGAGTACTCCGAAGTGTTTTCGATGAACGCGCAGTCGGCGATGGTCGTACCGTGCGCCCACAGCGTGGCAAGGGCGCCGCCATCGGTGGACGAGTAGTTCCGATAGAACGTGCAGTTTGCCACGACCGCGCTGCAACTCTCGATCCAAATGCCGCCGCCCTGGTTCGGAGGAATCCCCCAGGTGTAGCCGCGCGTAATCGTGAAACCATCAATGCGGGCATCGGCCGTAACATTGAAGCCTCGTTTGGCATCGTTGGCAGAATCAATCGTGGTTTCGTAGGTCTGCCAGTCTCTTGTGTCGCCTGAGCCACTATAACCACCGTATATCTTCACGGCTTTGGCCACAATGACAGGAGACGAGATCACATAGGTGCCCTGCTTGACCCGGATCTCATCGCCAGGCCCGAGGGCGGGGTCATCAACGGCGGCCTGGATCGTGTTGTAGGCCGCAACCCAACTCTGGCCATTCGTCCCAGCCCCATCAAGGGAGACATACCGAACGGCCCCGCTGGCGCCGCCAACCCATACCGCTGCGACACTCAGGACCACCACAGCAATAGAACCTAGCCTGCTCTTCATCTCTTCCTCCCTCAATACGAAATCCTCTGACGGTTGGATCAGGCTCGCGAATCCCTGCGAAGTGAATCAGCCCCCGTGCGAGGAGATGGCAGAAAACCCTATCTGATCTCCATTTTCAGCATCAGCATAGAATTATACAGTATTTAGGGTGTATAGGCAAGTTTATTCGCTATGGCTTGGGCAATGTGTGCAATATGCCGCATGGGCCAGATTTTATAGGCCCATCAGGGCGTCAGAATCTACCCCTGCAACTGATATCAGGAGGCTGGCCAGCAGCGATAGGGGCCGGTTCGAGGCCCGGAAGTCGCATCATCCAGCCTCCGCAACGGACGTAGAAGGTACGGCAGTGTCGGTGAGCCCATGTCAAAACGAGAGCATGCCGGATGTTGCTCCGACATGCTCTTTCACACTCGGCGAATGCACTCGGCCTGCCAATCGTGGCTCGACCTGCCCAGCAAATGTGGCGTCAGGCCGACTGAACTCAGACTTTCTTGGCACCTGGGGCTTCAGGCGTTCCCGCGACAGGCTGCCCGGCGGCTTTCTCGTCCTCGTCACTGCTCTTCTTGCCTGCGCCAGTCTTGCGATGTGCGACCTTGGGCAGGCCGAGAAGGGAGTCCCCTTCGACCCATCTCTCTTCTTCCTTCAAGACGTCAACGCGCTCGGCCCGCGACAACACATTGCGGTGCCGCATCAGCGCGTTTTTGACCTTAAGTGAGCGATCTACTGACATTCAATTGTTCTCCTGCTATCTGATCTTCAAACCGTATGCGTCACTGAAGTAATTCGGTGCAAACGACTCGACTCCCGGCGGCGCCTTGCCCTTATACAAGGCACCAATTTTCTTGATCCGCTCTTTCGCGGCATATCCGTCCGTCCCCGGTCTGTCGGGGTTGTCACAACTTTGTAGCGTCGTCAGCAGAAAGCCCTGTCCCTGCGGCACGGCATCGGCATTCAGCCCGTATTCGGCGTAGTGTTCGCGCAGTCGCTGATACGGAATATACCCGGTCTTGATGCCGTACTCCGCAAAGTGCTGGGCGACCGGCACCAAATCGGCCTTGTTCCGCGACCGCGCTATCACAATGAGGTTGTCGCCCGCGCCTGCCGCCGTGGCCGGGGCGGTACTGTCATCGCCTGGAACCGCAGAGCCCATTGCCGGCGCGCCCGCATTTGCCGGTGCCGACCGGACCGATGAGTTGCTCGTGGCATACCGAGATCTCTGGTCCATCTGGCCAAGCCTGAATGAAGCCAGCACTAATAAGACCACGGCCAAACCAATGACAATGCCAATCTGATAGGGCAATGAGATTTCGATTCGCCCGGCGTTGAACTGGATCGCCTTGGGCCTGAGCCACGTCAGAATCGGCCCCGGTCGAGACGATTCGGGCCTCTCAACAGGCTTGGGAGGCTTCAACACCACAGGGGCCGGTTCTTCAGCGACAGGCTCCCGTGGCTCCATGCGTTTGGGCGGCTTCCCGGCCGCAGGCTTGCGCAGCTTCTCCAATTGAGGCCGCAACCTCTCTAGGAGGCTTGGTCGTTTGGGCTTGGTGCGCGATCGGCTCCATGCCTCATAAAGCGGCCTTTGTCCTGAATAGCGCCTCATCGACGAGAGGCTCCCTTCTTCGCAACCACTGATTCTCCGGTCCGGATGCCTCAGCCTTGAAGTACAGGCCGGACCAGACCAACATGCAAGCAGGCCTATATATCCGATTTCTGCGGACAGTTCAATGACAAAATTCCGCTGGTGCGGTTTTTTGTCAAGATTATCTTTTTGCTTATCTTCTCTTTGAGCATCTTAGGATAAAA
>CAYNQP010000139.1:0-8402 GCA_964399325.1 uncultured Pirellulales bacterium | reverse complement strand
CGTGGCCGAGGACGGGGATGTTCGTGTTGGCCATGATGTAGCGGACGAATTCGTTGGAGCCGCGCGGGATGACGAGGTCGATCTGCTCGTCGAGGGCGAGCATGGCGGCGACGTCCTGGCGGGTTTCGAGCAGTTGGATCCAGCCGGGGGGCAGGCCGGCCGCGTCGCCGGCCGACGCGATGGTCTCGGCCAGGATGCGGTTGGTGTGGGCCGCTTCGCTGCCGCCTTTGAGCAGGACGGCGTTGCCGCTCTTGAGGCAGAGGGTCGAGATTTGCACGAGGGCGTCGGGGCGGGATTCGAAGACCACGCCGATGACGCCGATGGGGCAGGTGACGCGGTAGAGCTCCAGGCCGGGGTCGAGCTCGATGGCCGAGATGATCTTGCCAGCGGGGTCGTCGAGGTTGATCAGGCTGTGGATGCCGGCGCAGACGTCGGCGAGCTTGGCCTCGTCGAACTTGAGCCGCTTGAGCAGCGGGGCGGCCAGGTGGTTCTTCACGGCCTCAGCCATGTCACGCTTGTTGGCGGCGAGGATCTCAGTGCGACGCCGGTCGAGGGCCTTGGCGATCTCGGTCAGTGCGGCGTTCTTGGCCTCGGTCTTGGCGGCCGCCAACTGGATCGACGCGGCCTTCGCGGCCCCGGCCCGTTCGGATACATGCGTGCTGCTTGACATTTTGCCCTTTACGATTTAACCTGCGTTCCGTACCATAGGATAGCCGATTATACGAGATCGGCCGGCGGTAATCAACAGACCGCTATCGCGGGTGTGGCTTAATGGTAAAGCTCCAGCCTTCCAAGCTGGCCATGCGGGTTCGATTCCCGCCACCCGCTTTCGCTATGTGTGCTTAATCACGCCTCTTCCACCATCGGCTTTCCCAGGCACGGAGTCTCTGGCTTTCCTCGGGGGGGATTCGGCTGGGCTGCGGGATCGACAGCGCGGAAGAAGGCAGGAGCACCTCTGGGGTGGGGACGAGCGGAAGCTATCCGCATACGGCCGAGCACGGTGAATTCACAGGCGGATTGTGAGATTTCATCGGTCAGGCCGCTCGCGCGACGCTGCGGTGACAGGTGTACGCCGCATGTGGGAGGAAGTGGTGCCGGGGGGCTCTCGTCTCTGCTCACGATGGTTCGCCTGCACAAGCCTGTCTGTGGCGTGGCACGCAGGTGCGCCAACCCGAGACTATCGAGCACAAGAAGGCATATCACGCATAAACATCTACCACTAAAGGTTTTACGTGACACCTACGTTTCAGTCCTATAATCAAGGGTGCGAAAAATTACACAAAAAGTGGTGTTGGTGATTGACGTGGTGGGTGGAAGTGGTAGAATTTCCCATGTTCTATGTTTTGAGTGGGGCAGTTGCCATGCTGTTGCTAACAGGTGAATACCAGCACGTTGTAGACGGCAAGGGGAGGGTCATCGTCTCCAACAAGCTCAGGAACCAGGTTGATGCCGATGAGCATGGCAGCAACTTCTACCTGGTCCTCGGGGCTAACGGTGTATTGTGCCTGTATCCCGAGAAGTACTTCGAGCAGATTGTGCTCTCGGTCGCGCCCGGGGCGACGGCTCCCGACGAAGCGGTCGCGTTCGAGCGAATCAGCTTCGCCCTGGCGAGCAAGATCGAGCTCGATGCTCAGGGCCGGCTGCTCCTGAACGACAAGCTGCGTAAGCGGGCCGGCCTGAAGGATGACATCACGCTGGTCGGCGTCAGGGACCACATAGAGCTATGGAATTGCGAAGATTGGGAGCAATACCTGTCGGACCACATGGGGCAGTATCAGAAGCAGATCACCCAGGCTCGGCAGTTCGTTTTGCAGCAGCAACAGAAGGAACTCTAAGGTTGCGTTGGAGGCCAGAGACAGGGATGGATGGTAGCCATTATCAAATCATAGCCGGAACTCTCACGGGTCGCAGGCCCATTGACGAGCAGACCCACACGTCGCTGGCGGTCCTGACGGAGCGTTTGGAATTCGTCAAGAGCCACGGAGGGCTCTTCGCCGGCGTCGAATTCTCACCCCAGATGAAAAGCCTGAGGCAGCGCTGCGAGCCATTGCCCGTGGGCTGATGGACGCGCGAAAGAGGCAGGGGTGGATCGTAATGATGTAGAGCATGTTCCGGTTCTTTCGGGAGCTTTGGCCGAACAGATAAACTTACCTCAGGATGGGGTGATGGTCGATGCGACCATTGGACACGGAGGTCATAGTTTTCTGTTTGGCAGGAATCTAGGTCCGCGCGGCACGCTGGTTGGGTTCGATCTCGATAGCCGGTCGCTCGAACGGGCCGAAAAACGGTTGGCAGGCCTTGAGTGCAAGGTGGTTCTGGTCAAATCCAATTTTGCCGAGATCGCCGCACGTCTGGGCGAGTCAGGCATCCGCAAGGTGGACCTCGTATTAGCTGACTTGGGGCTGTGTTCGTCCCAGTTGGCGGACGATCAGATGGGGCTGAGCTTTCAAACAGATATGCTGCTGGATATGAGAATTGACGAAAGCTTGGAGACGACGGCTGCCGATATAGTCAATGAGTACGACGAGGAATCCTTGGCCGATTTGATCTACGAGTATGGTCAGGACCGGGCTTCCCGACGCATCGCACGGTATATCGTTAGGCGACGACAACATGAACGCATTACCACCACAGGCCAATTGGCCGAGGTTGTCTGCAGTGCCTTGCGAAGACCTGGCCAGAGCCGCAGGCATCGAATACACCCTGCCACCAGAACGTTCCAGGCGTTGCGCATCGCCGTCAACCACGAACTGGAGAATCTGCAGGTGCTGCTCGGGTCGGGACCGAAGCTATTGAACGAGAACGGATACCTCGCGGTCATCAGCTTCCACAGCCTGGAAGACGGGATGGTCAAGCGTGATTTCAAACAGAACAAGGAAGATGGAATCTACCGGCTGTTGACGAAGAAGCCGATTACCGCCGGCCGGGAAGAGGTCGCTACCAACCGGCGGGCCAGAAGCGCCAAACTCAGAATCGCACAGAGAAACTGAGACGACAGCCATACGTTGGGCCCGGCAGGGAAGGAACGAAGAACGAAGAACGGAGTGGAACTATGACGTCGGATGCGAAGATCGGCTTGCTCTTGGGACTGGTATTCATATTCGTGATTGCCTTTATCATCAACGGACTGCCCAACTTCGGCGGCCGAACGCAGAATGCCGACGCCACACCGGCGATGACCTTCCAGGACGACAACCTGGGGCTGGCCGACCAGACGCAGAATGCCCAAGAGCGACTTGACTTGACGGCCCTGTTGGAGCAGGACGGCACGGATCGAGCCCTCGCCTTTGAGGAATTGCCCGCGGTCACGCTGGATCCAGTCATGCCGCAACCCCAACCCGCTATCGCCCAAGACACCGGCGAGGTGCGCTCCGTCTACACACTCGATTCCCTGCTGAACGGGGCTTCCCGGACGTTTGAGGACGTCGTCAGAGGGCTCTCCGACGCGACCGAGGCGGTGACGATGCAAAGGGAGACGAACGAGCCAGTGCCGACGCTCGATATTCCGACGCCCCGGCCCGTCGAGGCTGGTTCGCGGGTCGCGCCGCCGAACGCGACGGCCAGGAGGCCGGTCGTGAGAACCTACGAGGTACAGACGGGGGATGTCCTGGCGACGGTCGCCAAGAAGGCCTACGGCCCTGATGAGGGAAACAGACTGGTCAACATCCGACGTATCTATGAGGCCAACCGCACGATTCTGAAGTCCCCTGACGAAATTTTTGTTGGGCAGAAGCTGGTGATCCCGCCTCTGCCGAACGTCGCGGAGGGGGCCGCAAGGCCGAACCCCACCTTGTCCGAGGCCGTCTTCGAGAGGGTGGAGGCCGTTGGGAGGCGGAATCTGGCCGGTATCCGCGGCGGGGCCACGCCCGCGGGGCTCTGGTACGTCGTCCAGGACGGCGACAGCCTGTGGAGGATTGCCGCCAGTCAGCTTGGAAGTGCAGCACGGTGTGACGAAATTGCCAAGCTGAACGCCAATGTCCTGAAGGACAAAGACAAGCTCGATATCGGCATGCGGCTGCGCCTTCCCTCGAAGTAGAGCACGTGAGAACATGGCCTCCCGACTGCGTTTTGCACTGGTCATCTTCTTCTTTGCAGGGACCCTGATCCTGGCGGTGTATCTTCACAGTGCCGACCATCGTATCTTCTACACGCTGCGGCGGTACAAGATCGAGCAGGTTCAGCTCCAGCAGGAGCTATGGCAGAAGCAGCTTCGAGTGGAGTCCCTGACGAACCCGGCCTCCGTTTCGGAGCGACTCGGGCTATAGGTTCGTACGACCTATGAAGACCGGACAACACGGGTTCGTAGGACGAAACGTGCTCAGTTGATGCCATCGGACAAGACCGCCGGGAAGAGACGTAGCGAAGCCGCCGGGCCGCTCGGCGCCGGGCGCGAGCGTGTCACTATCATCGCATTCATGGCGGTCGTGATCGTCGCGTTCCTCGGGTTGGGCTGGCGCTGCTACTACCTCCAGTACGCCGCGGCCGATCACTACGCCGGACTCGGGCTGGGCCAGCAGTTCTGCTCTTATCTGCCCCTGGAGCCACAGCGGGGGGCGATTCTGGACTGTCGAGGCCGGGTCTTGGCGGCCAGCAATCAGGTGCGCATCATTTTTGCCGATCCCAAAGACATCCAGGATCCCAAGGAGACCGCCACCGCGTTGGCGCCGATCCTGGACATCGGGGGCCATGATATCTGTAGAACGCTCATTGAGAGCAGCAGTCCGCGCTATGCCGTTCTGCGCGTCGGCGCCGAGCAGAAGCAATGTGAGGCGGCTCAGACCATTCGTGGGATCGGCGTCCAACATGGCTGGCAACGCTATTATCCGACCGGGCCGCTCGCGTCGCACGTGGTCGGGTTCACCAGCACCGACAACAGAGGCTTGGGCGGAATCGAGCACCAGTTCGACCTGGAACTGCGCGGCAAGGGGGCACATCACACCTTCTTCGTTGATTTGCATCGCCGGCCTTTGGCGTTCTGCCTGACCAGCGATGCCGGCGACACCGGCATGCCCACCAACGGCGTCGGTATCATCCTGACCCTGGATGCGACGATTCAGCAATTCGCCCGCGAGGCCCTGCTTCAGCAGTTAAAAGACTTCGAGGCCGAAGGCGCGATAGCCCTTGTGGCCGACCCTCGCACCGGGGCTATTCTGGCGATGGTCTCTCTGCCTGATTTTGACCCGGCCGATGCACGGAACACCGACCCCAACGACTTCTACAACCGGGCGCTGACCGAGCAGTACGAGCCGGGCAGTATCATCAAGCCCATTGCCGTCGCGATCGCTCTCGACGCCGGCGCCATCACCCGGAACCAGACGATCTTCTGTGAGAACGGCCACTATCGAGGCAAGTACGCGGGCAAGAGCTTCGGCAGCATCAGCGAATATCGTGAAGGGTTCGGCGATCTGACGATCCGCGACATTCTGGCCAAGTCGAGCAACATTGGGATGGCCAAGATCGGAGAGCTTGTCGGACCCGAACTGCTCTACAAAGGGCTCACGCTTTTCGGTTTCGGCAAGAAGATGGGCATCGAGTTGCCCGGTGAGGCGGAAGGATTGCTGAGGCCGCCGGACAAGTGGACGTCCTACAGTGTGACCCGCGTCCCGTTCGGCCAGGAGATTTCGGTTACCGGGCTGCAAATGCTCCGGGCGTTCTGCATTCTTGCCAACAGTGGACGATTGGTGCGGCCTTATCTGATAAAGGCCCTGGTCGAGCCGGACGGATCCATTGTGAACGTCCGCCCGCCGGCGCTGCGGGTCGGCTATGTGATCAAGCCCGAGATCGCCAAGTGGATTGTCACGGAAGCGCTGACCGCCGTGATCAATGAAGGAACCGGCAAGAAGGCCAAGCTCGACAAGTGGCAGGTCTTTGGCAAGACCGGCACCGGCCAGTTGGCCCGGACCGACGGGCCGGGCTACGAGGAGCACGCCTACGTGGCCTCCTTCATGGGTGGTGCTCCGGCCGACGACCCCAAGGTGGTTGTGCTCGTCTCGATCCGCCGGCCCAACCACGCGTTGCACAAAGGCTACACCGGCGGCACGGTCGCCGCTCCCGTTGCCGCGGCCATCCTCGAAAAGACCCTCACCTACCTCGAAGCCGCCGAAAGCCTCAAGGTCCCTGCTGAGCCACTCCGCCCCAGAAGCGCCCATGCCCTGATCGCGGCCAACTAATACGGATTAGGAAAAATCCTCGCGCGGAAGCGACTTTGTCATCCTGAGCACCGCGAAGGATCTGGCCATCGCGCAAGACGTCCCTCTCGGTCGCGGGCCAGATCCTTCACTGCGCTCCGCTGCGTTCAGGATGACAAAACGCGCGAGTATTTTTCCAAATCCGTATAATACGCGTTCGGTTTGATTCTGGCGCTCCGCGTGGTTCTCCTATTCGACGTCACTCAGAGCCTGCCCTGAGCACCGCCGAACGGGCCAGGCTCTCGACGAGAATCGGTGGAGTGGGGTTTACCCCACCGATTCCGTTTCCATAGCGTTCCGGTGGGGTGAACCCCACCCTACCGGATGCCGCCCAAGGATTCATCCTAATCCGTAAGATACTCCGACCACGCTACTTCGGTGGGCGGTGTCCTGAGCCAAATCCAGTTGACGGGAGTCGGTTGCGGTTGCCAGAGGCCCTGTGGCGCAGCCGCCCTCGGCTGGGAAGCCCGAGCCATCACTCCCGAGGGCGGGGGTGCCACATCACCGAAACGAGCCGCGTGAGGCTTGCCCCACCGTTTCACTTCCCACGCGCTGCCCTGCGGTCACAGTTATGGTACACTGTGGCGGGCCGGTGCTGGGCCGGATGTCGTCATGGAAAGGTGCAGGAGCAGATCAGGGTATGGCCAGAGTCATCTACGCGGTGGCGGGCGAGGGTTTCGGTCACAGCAGCCGGGCCCATCTCGTCGGGCAGCGGCTTCTGGATGCCGGCCACGAGGTGATGTTCGTCGCGTCCCACAAGGCCCTGCTCTACCTGCGGCAGATCTATGGCCCGCGCGTCCAGGAGATCTTCGGCCTGTCGTTCACCCTCCGCCGCGGACGCATCGATCCGGTCAGAACGTTCGTGCGAAATCTGCTGGAGTCGATGCGCACCCGCAGTGACAACCGGAAGCTCTTCGAGCAGGTCTACGAGCCGTTTGCGCCCGATCTGGTGATCACGGATTTCGAGCCGTTCACGGGCTGGTGGGCTTGGTGCCGGGGGATTCCCCTCGTCAGCCTCGACAACGAGCACGTGCTGACGGTCTGCCGGCTGGAGCATCGGCGGCGTCACCTGCTGCATCGACTCACTGCGATGGCTGTCACACGAAGCATTGGCATGGGCGCGGCCGCCTATGTGGTGACGAATTTCTTCGAGATGCCTTTGAAGAACGACCGAGCCGTGCTCGCGCCGCCTATCGTCAGGCCGATTGTCACCGCCCTCGAGCCATCGGATGGCGGACACGTGCTTGTCTACTGGACCACGGGCACGGAGGAGCGCCGCGTGTGTGAAGTGCTGCGCCACTTCCCGGGCCAGAAATTCCACGTGTACGGGTTTGACAAGCACGTCACGATGGAAAACTGCACGTTCAAGCGGCGTTCGACTGAGGGCTTTCTCCAGGACCTGGCCGCGGCGCGCGGGGTAATCGCATCGGCCGGACTTTCTCTGATCAGCGAGTGCATGTACTGGAAGAAGAAGATGCTGCTTTTGCCTTTGGCGGGGCAGTACGAGCAGCTTATCAACGCCCGTTACGTGGAGAAACTCGGATTGGGAGTTGCGTCCAAACGCCTGAATGCGGTGGTGCTGGCCCGCTTCCTTGAGCGGCTCGACGACCCGACGTCGCAGGACGAACGCATCTTGTGGCCCGACAACGAGAAGTTCTTCGAGACCTTGCAGGCGGTGCTGGGACGGCTCGAACACCCGGTCAGCTTGCAGGCATGATACGCCTTCGGTCTAATTCTCGCGCTCCGCGTGGTTCTCCCATTCGATGTCACTGGGGCCAGGCTCTCGACGAGAATCGGTAGGGTGGGGTTTACCCCACCGATTCCATTTCGATAGCGTTCCGGTGGGGTAAACCCCACCCTACCGGATGCCGCCCAAGGATTTATCCTAATCCGTATGATACCCACCGGCTACGGCAGGGGGACGGGTGTGATGGGCGTGCCCACGTAGCCTGCGTCGATGCAGAACTGGATGACGTCGCGCCCCAGGGGGGCCGCGTCGCTGGAGCCGCTCTGGCCGCCCTCGACGACGACGGCCACGGCGATCTTGGCTCCGTCGCTGTCTTCGGCGAAACCAGCGAACCAGGCGTCATAAGGTGTTTCGGTCGATCCGGTCTTGCCGTAGACCTTCACACCCTGACCGGCCATTCCGCGGCCGCGAAACGTCCTGTAGGCCGTCCCGCCCGACTCGTTGACCACGGCGCTCATGCCATCATA
>CAYNQP010000138.1:0-8440 GCA_964399325.1 uncultured Pirellulales bacterium | reverse complement strand
AAGATGCTCAAGCGCGCGTTCGACGGGGCGCTAACACCCATGATGCAGTTCTTGATCGAGCACGAGGGCCTTTCGGCAGATGAGGCGGCCCAGTTGCGCACGCTCGTGGACAAGACAGAGGACAAGAAGGGCAGCCAATAGCCGGATCTGAGAGAAAGCGGAGATTCAAAAATGGATCAGCTTGTAGGTTTCTTGAATGAGAGTGGCCGGCGGTTCTGTGGCTACGCCGGTGCCATGTTCGTCCAGACGGTCGTGCTGGTGGCGGTGCTTCTGCTCGTCGATCTTCTTATCCGAAAACGGGTCAAGGCGGCGTTTCGCTATTGGATGTGGATGCTGGTGTTTGTCAAGCTGCTCCTGCCTCCGACGCTGGCTCTGCCGACGGGGGTCGGCTATTGGCTGAGCCTGGAGGCTCCCGCCATTGCACCTGCTGTGGAAGGGTCCTCGCCTGTTCTCACGCCGTCGGTGCCTGTTCCGACATCAATCTCGCTGCCGCCTCGTGAGCCTGCCGAAGTGGTGCCGGCGCTCGACGTTTCGCCCCAGACAGCCGCGCCGATTGTGGCGACGCCCGAGGCCGGGCCCGCTCTGACTTGGCAGGCCGTTGCTCTTGTCGTTTGGCTGGTGGGTCTGCTGGTATTCGGCCTCTTGCTCGTTCAGCGTGCCTTCTTCGTGATAGGCCTGATTGCCCAGAGTGTTCCCGCCGAAGGCGATCTGCTCGATGTGCTGGATCGATGCGCGCGGCAGGTCGGCGTCGGCCGGAAGATTGAACTGAGGGTCTCGCCCAATACGTTTAGCCCCGCCGTCTGCAGGCTCTTTCGCCCCGTGATTCTCTTGCCGGCCTCGCTGTTAGAGAAGCTCTCGGGCGAGAACCTCCGGGCGGTCCTGATGCACGAGCTGGCCCATATCAAGCGGGGCGATCTGTGGGTGAACTTCGCCCAGACAATTCTGCAAGTGGTCTACTTCTACAATCCGCTGGTATGGCTGGCCCATGCGATCGTACGGCGCGTGCGCGAGCAGGCGGTTGATGAGATGGTGTTGGTAGCTCTTGGCGCGGAGGCCAGGAGCTACAGCCGCACGTTGATTGACATAGCGGAGATGGCTTTCTTTCGAGCCAACTTGGCCCTACGCCTGATCGGCGTGGCCGAATCGAAGAAGTCGTTAGAAGGGAGGATCAAACACATGTTGGCCAGACCCATACCGAAGAGTGCGCGAATCGGATTCTGGGGATTCATCGCGATTGTCATGGCGGCGGCTGTCCTGCTGCCAATGGCGCAGGCTCAGGATCGGTCAATGCGGGATGCGAGGCCGGCCGCGACGGATGGCGAATACAAGATTTTGCTGCTCGATGATAGTGACGATCAGTACAGCGGCAAGGACAACTGCGATGACCGGCTATACCTGATGGACAGGAAGGGGGACATAGAAGGTGTGGTGACGGGACTCAATGTCTGCCAGTCCATGGGGGGAAGCCATGTTCTGGGCGTGGATGAGATGAGAAAGACGCTATGGGTCACGGAGAACGTGGGCGGGCGTTTGTGGCAGATCGACCTTGTGACAGGACAGGTCAAGCGGAAGACGCCCGGCTTGAAAGCCAGCGCCGTGGCAGTCGACCCCGACACAGGAAATGCCTGGATTGTGATTCAGGAAGTCCCCGTTGAGAAGAGCCGCATCGTGGTTGTCTCCCCTTCAGGGGAGGCTGTGGAAGAATACCCCATCCCCGGCTTTGATATTGCCTACAGCCGCGATGACGACAGTTTCTGGGTGGTTGGCAAGGATGTGATCAAGGTTGACAAGGGGGGCAACGTCATTGGTCGGATCTCCGACCCAATACCCTTCTCGGCTTGCTCCGTCTCGGTCGATCAGAAGACCGGCAACGCGTGGCTCATCATACGGGCTCATCCTGAGATTGCAGACAGCAAGCCTGAAGTGTGGATTGTGGATAAGGACGTACGAATACAGAAACGGATCGACTTGGGGGAACTCATACCGTTTTGTGTAGCCGTCGATTCGGACAACGGTGTTGCCTGGGTCGGTTGTCTGGGGGCGACGCTTCGTTTCACGACGAGTGGCGAGAAGCTGCGTTCCGCGCGGTTTGTCTCGGGGTTCTCCGTTGCCCCCGGCGGCTCGCGAGATCGCGTCATTGCGGCCAGTCAGGAAGAGCTGATGATGGCGACCGTCCTGGAAACGGGCAGGGAAGAACTCGCAGGCCCGCCTCAGGACGTTCGCGATTCGCTGAGCCGAAGTCAGAAGTGGGTGGCCACGGTATCCTTTGCAGGGGCAAAGCTCCAGTCCTCGCCGGAATTGGCTTTGTTGGGCGAGTACAAGAGTCGAGACCAGAAGATGGCTGAGCATCCCGAATCGGGGCAAAGGCTAAAGTTGCTGGGCAAAGCGGCGCTGATGTATGCCAACGACTACGATGACAAACTCCCTGATAGTCTCGATAGCGTGAAAGCGCACGTATCTGAGGCGGATCTGAGATGGCTCAAGGACAACGTGCAATACGCAGGCAAAGGCATGACGACCAACGATGATCCGGCGCGCATGCTGGCCTACGATAAGACGATCCTCCGCGAAGGAGAAGGCACGCTTGTGCTCTATCTTGACACGCACGTAGCCTTCGAGACGCCCGAACGCCTTGCGGAACTCGGCATCACGCAGGGGACCGCGCGTCTTGAATCGGCCAAGCGGTTGTCGGACATGGGCACGGCGCTGCTGATCTATGCCAACGAGCACGGTGATAAGCTGCCCGACGACCTGAGCGATATCCGCGAGGACAACCGTTTGGGATACGCCTGGCTGTCGAACAACGTGGCTTACTTGGGCAAGGGCACGACGACGGCTGACAGGCCGGACCGTCCGGTTGCCTATGACAAGACACTCATCGAGGGCGGCAGCGGGACCAACGTTCTGTACCTTGATTCCCACGTTGCGTTCGAAAATCCCGAGCGCCTCGAAGAGATCGACATGGCAGCGAGCAGTGAGCCGTCGCTCGAAGACCGTATCGAATCGAGGACGAGACTGTCGAACTTGGGCCGGGCGCTGCTCATCTACGCCATCGATCACGGCGCCAAGCTGCCCGACGAGCTGATGGGCGTGCAAGAGTACGACCGAGTGGGATTCTCCTGGTTGTATAGCAACGTAGCTTACTTGGGCAAGGGCATGACGACGGCTGACAGGCCGGACCGTCCGGTGGCCTACGACAAGACACTTATCGAGAGCGGCTACGGGACCAACGTCCTTTACCTCGATTCGCACGTTGCCTTCGAGCACGTCGGCCGGCTCGCGCAGCTCGGCATTCGCCGCGACCCGCAGTCATCCTTGGCGGCGCCTCCGATTTCGGCACGCAAGCTCGCGCGCCTTGGCACGGCCCTGCTGGTGTATGCCGTGGACCACGGCGACACGTATCCCGGTACTCTCGATCAAATAGGATCATACGTCAGTGGTGACGAACTGGAATGGCTGAAGAACAACGCCGAGTACCTGGGCAAAGGCAAGACCAAAGCCATGCCGCCCGACACCGTCATGGCCTACGACAAAACGCTACTGCAGAGGGACCACGGCACTATCGTCTTGTACCTGGATTGCCACATCGCCTTTGAGACGCCGGAACGACTCGGCAAACTCGGCATAAGGTCCAAGGCGGCCGAGCGGGTCGTCATCATGGAGCGTATGAGGCACTTGGCCTTGGTGGCGCTCCTATATGCTCATGAGCACGAGGGACGCTTCG
The DNA here is from genome assembly GCA_964399325.1 of uncultured Pirellulales bacterium. GTDB lineage: Bacteria > Planctomycetota > Phycisphaerae > Sedimentisphaerales > Anaerobacaceae > JAFGLV01. The sequence continues at coordinate 4,716 of CAYNQP010000138.1, read as the reverse complement.
CAGACGATCTGGAGGCGTTGCGGCCATACGTAGGCGACGATACGACGTTCGCCTGGATGCAGGCCAATGCCAAGTATCTCGGAAGAGGCGAGACGGTACACGTTCACGATCCCGCGCGGAGGCCACTGGCCTATTGGCTGGCGTCGGACAGTGCGGTTATCGCGTTCTTCGACGGCCATGTGGAAACGGGTTCGCGTGACACATTCCAGGAACTGGGCATTGAGATCGAACCGTAGGATGACGGCGTCCTACCGTGTCGGTTGTTTGGTGCGTGCGATGGTGTCGAGGAGGTAGTGGTAGAGCGGGGCGGTCATGCCGAACCCGGCCATGAGATCGTCGGCTAATTGCCCGCTGAGAATGGCCTTGTCGATCTTGCGGTTGCAGGACAGGTAGAAGCTCTTGTGCTCGTACCAGGTGCGGATGGGCTTGGGCTGGTCCTGGCCGCGTGGACGCTTGTACGTCTCGCCCTCCAGGGCGAAGGTGTCCTGCTTGTCGAACCAGTCGATGGCCTTTAGAAACGCGTCGGGATCCTCATCGAGCTGCCGTCTGAACTGGGCCATGACGTCCGGGGCAGCGTCGTAGAAACCCAAGCCATAGCGGTACCATGTGGCGTTGATTTCAAGGAAGTAGCCGGGCGTGTAGCGGGCCCAGTCCTTGCCGGAGCGCTTGAGTGTGATCCACATGCAGTCCCGCAGAGGCGACTTGTCCTTGGAGAAGCGCGTGTCGCGGTAGATGCGCGAGATCGTCTTGTTGACGGCCGGGGCCACCTCGAGGGACAGGTCGATCCCCAGCATGAAGTCCGCCAGGTCTGTCACGAGGTCGCGCAAGGGTTGCAGCAGGTATTGCTCGTACTCGGCGCGGTGGGCCTGGAACCAGACCTTGTCATTGTGAGTGCGGATGCTCTTTAGAAAGCTGAGCGCCTTCCGCGAGAAGCCGTGGAATTGGCCCTCATCTGGTGCAGGCATTTCTTTCATACGAGTCTTAGCCATCGTTCTTCTCGCACTCCGTGACGTTGTCCAATGTCCGTTGCAGGTAATCCCCGAATGGCTGTTCCTCGCGCCCCTTGGCGGAGAAGCAAAATGTTGCGTCTCCACACGACTATCTGGGATTTGGAATCGAATAGTGTCCGTGCAGCAGCTTCCACTGGCCGTCACGCAGGACGAAGACCATGGACGTCGCAAACGGGCCGGTGAGCGTACGGCCGTCGCCTAGCGTCACGGAAGACGTGCCGTTGGCTGTAAGCAGGGCGGTTTCGGGCGAGATGACCGTTACATAAGTCCGATCGTACGTTCGCTCGACCTTGGTGATTCCCTGGAACCCTCTCCTGACGGTATCGAGGGCTTCCTGGCGGGTCCTGAAGAGAACGCCGTCCTGGATGATCAGGCCCTTGTCGAAGTCCGGTATGCACGCGAAGAACTCTTCTGCATCCAGGTTCTTCTCCGCCTCGGCCATCTTCGCATGGGTTTCCAGCACAGCGTTCTCGACGGTCTTCTGCATCTCCTCGCTCATCGGCGACGGACTGCTCTGGACAGCCCACACGACCGACACGCAAACCAGCACGAGGACTACCTTTGCGGTCTTAGCCATGACTTCCTTCCTTTCTATGACAATCTGAATTGGAACGGTCCGGTCTGACATCAGCCCCGGGCGACCTTGGGGGCGAACCTGATGATACCATATTCTGCTCCTTCGGGCCCGTTGGGATAGAACATGGTCCAGTCTTTTTGCCAGATGCGGTTCTTCAGGTCTTCGTCCGCGACCGGGATGCCTTCAACATCGTCCAAATCACCGACCAGAAGGACGAGGCCGCGACCGTCAGCAATGACCGCGCCGCCCGAGGCACCTTCAATACTGTCGAGGTCGAAATCTGCCGGCAACCCTAAAGGGCTGCCCTTTGCCCACGGTTTTCCTCAGTTGTCCACAGGGGGGGGATGGCGGAGACAGCCTGAGAAATCGCAATTATATATGGATATATCGGAACCTTACGATATGTAGATATGTAGTATGTGTATGAAAGGAAAGCTGATGGCGAAACAACTGAATCTGCCGGCGGATGACGTGCTGGAAGAGGCGGCCGAGTGTTTGAAGGTGATGGCCCATCCGGTGCGGCTGAAGATCGTCAACGTCCTGATGCAGGGGGAGTTCGCGGTTCATGAGATTGCCCAGTTGTGCCAGACGTCGGCGAATCAGACCTGCGAGCATTTGAGGCTGCTGAAAGGGCATGGTCTGCTTTCGAGTGACCGGCGGGGCCGGACCGTGTACTACAAGATACTGTCGCCGCGGCTGCCTCGCCTGATTGAGTGCATCGGCGAGAATTGCAGACCTTAATCCATCTGTCTTTGGAGAGAAATATGGCTCAGAGAAAGCGTATTGTGATTGTTGGTGGTGTGGCAGGTGGAGCGTCCGCGGCCGCCAGGGCTCGGCGGCTCAGTGAGGACGCCGAGATTGTCATGTTCGAGAGGGGAGAGTATATCTCCTTCGCCAACTGCGGCTTGCCTTATCACATCGGAGGCCAGATTCGCGAACGTGAGAGACTCCTGGTCCAGACGCCCAAGATGATGAAGCAGCGGTTTGCCATCGATGTTCGCACACGCAGCGAGGTGACGCGTATCGACCGCGACAAACACGAGGTCACGGTGCGCGACTTGGCGAAAGGACAGGACTACCAGGTGTCTTACGATGCCCTGGTCCTCAGTCCCGGCGCCGAGCCGGTGCGGCCCAAGATGCCCGGGATCGAATCTGCCCGCGTCTTCACGCTCCGTTCGATTCCCGATATGGATGCGATCAAGGCGGTGGTGGACCAGGAAGGCAGTGGCCGGGCCGTGGTAGTAGGCGGCGGTTATATCGGTCTGGAGATGACCGAGGCCCTCGTCGATCGCGGCCTGAGTGTTTCGCTAGTCGAGCTGGAGCCTTACGTTATGGGCACCGTCGATCCTGAGATGGCCGCGCCGCTTCACGAAGAGCTGCGTCTGCACGGCGTCGACCTGCATCTGGGCACGAGTGTTACGGAAGTCAGCACGGAAGGGATTTCCGTCGCGGTGCTATTGAGCGACGGCAAGCGGATCGAGACCGATTTGGTCGTCATGGCCGTGGGGGTCCGCCCAGAGGTCAAGCTGGCGCGAGAGGCGGGACTGACGATAGGCGAGCGCGGCGGGATCGTCGTGGACGAGCACATGCGCACCAGCGACCCCGATATCTACGCGGCCGGTGATGCCGTCGAAGTGACTGATTTCGTGGGTGGTTTCCCGACCGTGATTCCCCTGGCCGGGCCTGCCAATCGCCAGGGACGCATCGCGGCCAACACGATCTTCGGTCGCGAGAGCCGCTATACCAAGACCCAAGGCACCGCGATCTGCAAGGTGTTCAATCTGGCGGTGGCCACGACGGGGATGAACGAGAAGAATCTCAAGAGGCAGCAGATTGCCTACGAGAAGGTCTACGTACACCCTGCCTGCCATGCCGGGTACTACCCCGGCGCCAGCCAGATCAGTCTGAAGCTGCTGTTCGATCCGAAGACCGGCAAGATTCTCGGTGCCCAGTGCGTCGGCACCAAGGGAGTGGATAAACGCATCGATGTGATCGCGGTGGCGCTGCGGGCCGGAATGACGGTCTTCGACCTGCAGGATTTGGAGTTGTGCTATGCGCCGCCGTTCGGGTCGGCCAAGGACCCGGTCAATTACGCCGGCTTCGTCGCGGTCAACGCCATCGCAGGAGACATGCCGATCTGCCACGTGGACGAGATGGCCAACCCTCGTGAGAATCAAAGATTGATTGACGTGCGCTCCCCGGGCGAGGTCCAGGCAGGTACGATTCCCGGCGCCATCAACATCCCCATCGACGAACTACGGGGTCGTCTCGATGAGATCCCGAAGAACAAGGAACTTCTGGTCTTCTGCCAAGTGGGGCTGCGCGCCTACTTGTCCTGTCGCATCCTGAACCAGCGGGGCTTTTCCGCACGAAACCTGACGGGAGGCTACAAGACCTACTGCGCGACCGTGGGAGTCGACGGCGACCAGGTGGCTTTGGCCAAAGACATGAAGAGCGACACGGGCGAGGGCGGCGCTCAAAAAAAGACTGAGCCCAAGCCGGCCGGAATCGTGAAGCACATCGACGCCGCAGGCATGCAGTGTCCCGGGCCGATCCTGTGTCTTAAAGACGAGATCGAGAAGGTCTCCGAAGGCCAGGCGATCAGCATCAGCAGCGCGGATCCCGGTTTCCCGGGGGATGTCAAGGGCTTCTGCCATAGCACGGGCCATCGTCTGGTGGAAGCCGGCGTCAAAGACGGCCTCTATTCGGCGACGGTGGCCAAGGGCGCGCCGGTTGTTTCCCCGGTGCCCGCACAGGCCGCCGGCAAGCACAAGACGATCGTGGTCTTCAGCAGTGATTTCGACAAGGCGATGGCCGCTTTCATCATCGCCAACGGCGCGGCGGCCATGGGCAGTGAGGTTACCCTGTTCTTCACGTTTTGGGGCCTGAACCTGCTGAGGCGGCCTGAGTCCGTATCGGTCCGGAAAACCTTCATCGAACGCATGTTTGGTTTCATGATGCCGCGTGGGGCAGAGAAGACGTGCTTGTCGAGGATGAACATGGCTGGCATGGGCACGCGGATGATCAAGGGGATCATGAAGAAGAAGAATGTGTCCTCGCTGTCGGAGCTGATCGCCAAGGCCCAGGCTGCCGGTGTGCGTCTGGTTGCCTGCACGATGACAATGGAGT
>CAYNQP010000137.1:0-8473 GCA_964399325.1 uncultured Pirellulales bacterium | reverse complement strand
CCATCCAGCAGAAAATACTGAAGCTGGAAGACATCAGGCGACAAGTGAGCTTCTATGGCACAGACCTCTCCGATGTTACGCTTTCGGCAAGGCATTCCTTCATCTCCATGCGGGTGGGGAGACTCGCTTTCGCCAGCGTGAAGAAACTCGAGGATGGGCTCAGAGATCTCCCCTCCCTGAACATGGCGATGGGGCGCGAGGGGGACATGGCTCACTGTCTGCTGATTTCCATGAAGAGGGACAGTGAGCAGATTCACAAGATTCTCGCCGGCTCAGGCTGGATTGACGTCGAATTGCCACACGAGTTGAAATCCTTCAAGGAAGATGCTTCCAGGGAACTTTCCACGAAACTGAAGGCCTTGACCGACGAACAGAAGAAACTGGAGGCCGAGGCCGACGGTATCGTGGAGAAGGAGGCGACACACCTCACGAAGACCTGGGTCAATCTGCGGGTCAGCGAGCTCCTCCACAGAATCCAGACGAACTTTGCATCGTCTTCCAGGACGGTCATCTTCACGGGCTGGCTCCCGTCATCGAAGGAGAAAAGGCTCACCGAGACGATCCGGAAGGCATGTGGGAACCGCTGCTACCTGACGTGGAACGATGCGGACAGCGAGGACCTCATCGGCAATGAAGTCCCGGTGCGCTTCAATAATCCGAAGGTCCTGGCGCCGTTCCAGATGTTGGTCAGCAATTTCGGTGTACCTGAATATGGCACGATTGACCCTACTCCTTTTGTGATGCCCCTGTATCTGGCCATGTTCGGGCTCATGTTCGCCGATATCGGCCAGGGTCTCATCCTGGCCATACTGGGCATTCTGGGTGTATCTGCCTGGACGAAGAATGCAGGAAAGGAGGCATTCTGCCGCCTTTCATGGCTTGTTATCTGGTGTGGCCTGTCCTCAATGCTTTTTGGCGCTCTCTTTGGCTCCTTCTTTGGTATGAGTCTCATCAAACCGCTCTGGTTTGACTTTCACGGGATCATTTCGGGCCACGGTTCGGACAGTTCGATGGTCAGGGACGTATATGACGTGTTGTCAATCACCGTATACTTCGGCATTTCGGTTATTGCCTTGGGCTTGGTGTTCAACTGGATCAACATCATCCGGGCCAAGAGATGGATGGAACTGCTTTTCGACAAGGGCGGCATCCTCGGCGGCTGGATCTATGGGGGAGGCATCTATGTGGCCATCTACGCGATAGCACACGGCTACAAAGGACTTCCAGCGGGGAGGACTCTGTTTCTGCTGGCAGGACTCCCATCGCTTCTGCTGTTTGCCAAGGCACCTTATCACTATCTCAAACACAGCGGGGAACCCTCTGATCGAAAGGCCAATCTCGCTTTCGCGATGCTCAATTGGCTGATGGAATGGATTGTCGAGCTGCTTGAGATCTTCAGCGGCTATCTCTCCAACACGCTGTCCTTCATGCGAGTGGCCGGACTGGGTATCGCCCACGTCTGCCTAATGATCTCTCTCTTCACCCTTGCGGATATGACGTCGGGCATAGGCTCTATTCTTATTCTCGTGCTCGGGAACATACTGGTTATCGCGCTGGAAGGTCTCTCCGCGGGAATACAGGCATTGAGGTTGAGTTACTATGAATTCTTCACCAAATTCTTTCATGGGACAGGGAAGCTATACACACCGATTTCGCTGAATAGTGAGCTTTAGCCGGCTTGGCCATCGCGACGGACAATGGCAGGACGCGTCAAGGAATCCGGCATGCCTTGACTTCGTCCGGATAAGACCGTGTTTGATGCCCTGATGAACACAGTTTCTTCGGTGGATGTTGGCAGGCATGGCATGATCGGCTCCGCGTGTATTTTGAGGTTGTGTTGCCGGATCGGATGGTTAAACTGAGCGGATTTGGGGTAAACCCGGTCGGCGTGTACCGCCGGAACCTGAAGATAAGGTTCGAGTGGGCTTGGCCAGGACCCTATTCGAATAGAAGTTACAGATAAGAAAGGACCGAATATCATGGATAAGCCTGAGAGGAAACTGAAACGACAGGTTACACAGAGCATCGTCATGCTGCTTACGGTGATGGCCATACTCGCCACCCTGTTTTGCGCCAAATCGTTTGGAGCGGCCTCCAACAAAGAGGAGATCGTTCAGCCGGCGCCGACATCCGGGGAGAACGTGAAATACGGCCTTATCGCCGCGGCAGTGGCTTTCGGCTTGGGCGCCATCGGTGCCGGGATTGCGATTTCTCATGTCGGTGCCGCCGCCATGGGAGCGATTGCCGAAAAGCCGCAAATCGCAGGTCAGGCCCTGATTTTTGTGGCGCTGGCCGAAGGGCTGGTCGTATTCGGCTTTATCACGGCTCTGATGATCCTCGGAAAGGTGTAGCAGGCCCATGAAATACTCGGTCATAGGCGATGAAGATACCGTACTCGGTTTCGAAATGGTAGGGGTATCAGGCAAGATCGTACACGATGCAGATGAAGCGCAACGCGCGTTTCAGGCAACTATCGAGGACAGAGAAACCGGCATCGTCATTATCACCGAACGTATCGCGGACATGATGCGATCGGTAGTGGACAAGTACCTGTTCACGGTGAGCTTTCCGCTCATCGTGGAGATTCCGGACAGAACGGGCAGCCCCCCGGGCAGACCCGGAATCAGGGAAATGGTGAACACCGCTATCGGGATAAAACTGTAATGCCCTGAACCCTTTGGCATCATCCAGATGTCGGGAGGAGCCGACGGGCGACGAAGGTGAAACGCTATATGGAATCGGTAGAAAACGATAAGGCGGCCCTGATCTCGGACATCGAAGCCGATGCCCATGCCGAAGCGGCAGGGATTGTCAAGGAAGCAGAAGACCAGGCGGCTGAAAAGAGAAAATACGCGGCGAAGCAAATCGAGTCTCTGTTGAATGAGGCAAGGAAGAAGGCCGAGGAACAGACAGAGATTGTCAAGAAGAAGGCCATCTCGGCGGCGGACCTTGAAGTAAGACGTCGGTCCATGCACGCCCGCGACGTGGTCATGCGCGAGATGATGGACCGAGTGGAGAAGAAACTCGATGCGATGACCGCGAACGCACAGCGCTACCGGCCCGTTCTGATCAACTGGATTGTGGAGGCCGCCGTCGGCCTGGGAGCGGAATCTGCCGAAGTCAACGCCTCAGAAAAGGAGCGGCCCATGATCGACCCCCCATTGCTCGCGGAGGCCGCGGCGAAAGCCTGTGAGCAGACTGGCAGACAGGTAGCGTTGACCCTGTCCACCGCACAACCGCTCAGATTGCAGGGTGTCATCCTCACGGCCGCCGACGGGCGTACCGCTTTCAACAATCAAGTCAAGACTCGCGTGCTGCGAAGCCAGCGCCAGATTCGAACACTGACATATGATGCCTTGTTTGCTGACAACCGAAAAGAATGACTATGAATGACAGAATCATCGGACAGGTAAAGAGGGTCAATGGCCCCGTGATCGAGGTGATGGGAATCACGGACGCCGAGATGTTCGAGCTGGTCAGGGTCGGTGAGGAGAACCTTGTCGGTGAATTGATCAAACTTGAGGCCGACAGCGCGGTCGTCCAGGTTTATGAAGATACGACCGGTATTGCTCCGTTCGATCCCGTCTACGGAGCGGCGATCCAACTGTCTGTAGAACTGGGCCCGGGAATGGTCGGCACGATCTACGACGGCATCCAGAGACCGCTCGAAGCGATCCGTGCGATATCGAATATCTATATCAAGCGCGGCATCACCGTCCCCTCTTTGAACAGAGAGAAGAGGTGGCATTTCGTCCCTTCGGTGAAAGCGGGAGACCCCGTCTCCGGCGGCGCGGTCCTCGGCACCGTCCAGGAAACGGAACGCGTTCTTCACAAGATTCTCGTTCCACCGCGACATGAAGGCGTGGTCGAGTCCATCGTGCCGGAGGGCGATTATACGGTGGAGGATGTGATTGCCGTCTCAAGAGCCGAGGATGGCGCAAAGAAAGAGCTTCTTCTCATGCACCGCTGGCCGATTCGCGTTCAGCGGCCGACTCGAAAGCGTCTGCCTCTCGATATCCCGCTCGTCACCGGACAAAGGGTAATCGACGCGCTCTTTCCCGTCGCCAAAGGAGGGACGGTGGCGATCCCGGGCGGATTCGGCACTGGCAAGACCATGACACAGCAGGCCATCGCAAAATGGTGTGACGCTGATCTAATCGTGTATATCGGTTGCGGCGAGCGCGGCAACGAGATTACCGACGTGCTGACGGAATTCCCCCAGCTTGTCGATCCGAGAACCGGCCGGTCCCTTATGGAGCGGACCATCCTGATCGCCAATACGTCCAACATGCCGGTTTCCGCGCGCGAAGCGAGCATTTACACCGGGATAACCATGGCCGAATACTTCAGGGACCAAGGTTACCATGTCGCGGTGATGGCGGACTCGACCTCGCGCTGGGCCGAGGCGCTGCGCGAGCTCTCCGGCCGAATGGAGGAAATGCCGGCCGAGGAGGGCTTCCCCGCTTACCTGCCGACAAGAATAGCCGAATTCTACGAACGCGCTGGCTCTATGGAGACGTTGGGCGGTGAGGAGGGTTCCGTCACGATCATTGGCGCGGTGTCTCCGCCCGGCGGGGATTTCTCGGAACCTGTGACCCAGCATACGAAGCGGTTTATCCGCTGCTTCTGGGCCCTCGACCGTAACCTTGCCAACGCCCGGCACTACCCCGCCATCTCCTGGCTCGACAGCTACAGTGAGTACCTCAGTAACGTGACGCCATGGTGGGAGCAGCAGGTCGGCTCGGAATGGCTCGCCGACCGCATTGAAATCATGGACCTGCTCCATAGGGAGGTGCGGCTTCAACAGGTGGTCAAGCTGGTCGGCCCCGACGCCCTGCCCGACACACAGCGGTTCATCCTGGAAGTATGCAGCCTGTTCAAGAACGCCTTTCTGCAACAAAACGCTTATGACAAGATCGACGCGTTCTCGGTGATCCAGAAGCAGGCGAAGATGATTCACATCATTGCCACCTACTGGAAGCGAGGGTACGAGATCATCAAGAAGGGCGCGACGCTCGTCGAACTGAGAAAGGTGAAGGTCTATCAGGACATCATCAAAATGAAGTTTTCCATACCCAACGACGATCTTTCCGGCCTCGACAAAGTTGAGGCCCGCCTGGAGCGCTCCATGGACCAGTTGGAGGCATTACATGCCTGAAACAAGAGATAGACGCCTCCTGGCGGGACGTGAGTATATTGGCGTGGAGAAGATCGACGGCCCCTTGGTCTTCGTCAGTAAGACGCATCCTGTCGGATACCGAGAACTCATCGAGTGTGTCGACAAACAAGGGAACGTACGATTGGGGATCGTGCTGGAATCTTCGACCGACGTTGTGGTCACGCAGATATTCGAAGGGACCTCCGGTCTTACGCTCCCGGGCACACGGGTACGCTTTTCCGGCGAGCCCCCTACCATTTCCGTTTCGAAGGAGATGCTGGGACGGGTATTCAACGGCTTGGGGCTTCCCATCGACGGGGGACCGCCGCCCCGAGGCGACCTCGAGCTTGACATCAACGGCATGGCCATCAATCCTACCGCTCGCCAGTACCCACGGGACTTCATACAGACGGGCGTCTCGGTCATTGACGGAATGAACACCCTGATCCGAGGCCAAAAACTTCCCATCTTTTCGGGCAATGGGCTGCCCCACAACGAGCTTGCCGCGCAGATCGCGCGCCAGGCCCGCATCAGAGGATCGGTCACAGAATTTGCTGTCGTCTTTGCGGCGATGGGGGTCAAACATGACATCGCCCAGTTCTTCACCCGCTCCTTCGAGGAGAGCGGTGTGCTGGATAACGTGGCCCTCTTTCTCTCTCTCGCCGATGACCCTTCCATCGAACGGCTCATTACGCCCAGGACGGCCCTGACCCTCGCCGAGCATTTGGCCTTCAATGAAGACATGCACGTGCTTGTCATCATGACCGATATGACCAACTACTGCGAGTCTCTGCGTGAGGTATCGACGATCCGTGGCGAGATCCCCTCCCGAAAGGGATATCCCGGCTATCTCTACTCGGATCTTGCCGAGCTCTACGAACGCTCGGGCATGATCAAGGAGCACAAGGGATCCATCACGTCGCTGCCGATACTGACCATGCCGAATGATGACATCTCTCATCCCATACCCGATCTTTCCGGGTATATTACGGAAGGACAGATCGTGTTCGAGCGGGAGATGGATGGACGAGGAATCTATCCGCCGGTGGCGGGCCTGCCGTCCCTTTCCCGTCTGATGAAGGATGGCATCGGGGAAGGCATGACCAGGGAGGACCACCCCCATCTGGCCAGTCAGCTCTTCGCGGCATACAGCTACGTGAAGGATGTGCGTAACCTCGCATCAGTCATCGGCGAGGAAGAATTGACACCTCTCGACCATAATTACCTGGACTTCGGAAAGGCCTTCGAGCAGAAGTTCGTCTCCCAGCGCAAGGATGAAGACCGAAGCATCGAACAGACCCTCGACCTCGGCTGGGAAGTCCTGAGACTCTTGCCGGCGGACGAGCTCCACCGGATCACGGAAGAGGAAATAGAGAAGTATTACGGAGCGTAGCGAGTACGAACCATGCCACAACTCAATTACGCACCGACAAAAACGAATCTGCTCCGGCTGAAGAGCGATCTCAAGTTCGCACAGCAGGGCTACGAACTCCTGGACCAGAAAAGGAACATTCTCATCATTGAACTCCTGGCGCTGGTGGACCAGACGGCAGACCACCAAAGCCGGGTTGAGAGTGCGCTGGCGGAAGCGTATAAAGCGCTGGAGGAGGCCGTGTTTGACATGGGAAAGCTCAAAGTCCAATATCTGACCGGAGCCGTCAACATTGCGACCGACATCACCGTCCGGTCCAGACGAGTCATGGGTGTCAACCTTCCGGTCGTTGAGACCACATTCACGGAACACAGCCCGTACTTCAGTCCTATGGGCACCAGCTCCTGGATCGATAGTGCGTTACAGGCCTTCAAAGAAGCCCTCCGACTGCTCGGCAAGCTCTCCGAACTGAAAATATCCGTACTGCGGCTTGCCAACGAAGTCAAAAAGACGATAAGAAAGGTCAACGCTCTCGAGAAGATAGCCATTCCTGACCTGAGAGAGACTCTTCACTATATCCAAGGCCGGCTCGAAGAGAACGAAAGGGACATGTTCACGCTCATGAAGATGGTCAAGCGCAATCTGGATGCAAAAAGGCTAAAAGCAAGGGAGGCAACCCGTGGGTAAGCCCATCAACAGGATCATGGTCTACATCGACGGAACCGAACAATCCGTGACGGCGGCCCAGTACGCCATCTGCCTCGCGTCCTTTTCAGGTGCAGAACTCATTGTCTATTACGTTGTCAACACGCGAGCCATGGAGGACCTTCTCAAGGCACGGATCTTCCTTAGGGATGAGGAGGTCGAATACGAGCACGACATGGAGACCGACGCCGAACGGTATCTCAACTACGTGGGCGAGCTGGCGGCAAGAAAGGGCGTCACCATTGTCAAGAAGCGCGACAAGGGGAGCGTTCACAAGGTGATCGTCGAGGCCCTCAATGAGGAGGAGGTTGATCTGTTCGTGATTGGCGAACTGTCTCGGATCCGCAGCAGAAGAGACGAGTTTTACGATGAGGCTGAGCGGGCCATGCGTACCGCGCCCTGTTCCGTCCTAATCGTCAAGGACGAGGATAGAGTATGGGAAATGTATGAATCACTGTCGCAATAGAGAAATCGAACACGTATGAGAGTTGTCTTCATCTGCGAACTGCCAGGAGATGTGTGTCATGACATTGATTAACTTGGTCATACCTGAAATCGTAAAGATACCGCTGGAGTCGAAGGATAAGCCCGATGTTCTGCGGGAACTCGTCCAGGTACTGAAGAACGCTGGGCAAATAGAGGATTCTAGCATCGTGCTCAAGGTTGTACAGGAACGCGAGGATAAGCAGAGCACCGGACTCCAAGACGGTATCGCTGTTCCCCATGGCAAGACCGCCGCGGTTTCCAGTCTGAAACTTGCGATTGGCATAGCTCCTGAAGGGATCGATTTTGATTCCCTCGACGGCAAACCGACGAAGCTCTTCTTTCTCCTGGTAGCGGCACCGGAGCAGTCTGGTCCGCACGTGGAGGCCTTGGCAGAGATTGCGAAACTGGCCCGCTCCAAGGCTTTCTGCCAGGCTCTGGCCAGTGCCGACAGTGCGCAGACGGTCGCTGGACTAATGAAAGGGGAATGAGGGCGCGGTCCGGAACAGCGGTGAGACAGCGTAGATGATTGGCAGGCCGATCCAACGCTCGGGCGCGCGTTCCCCTACGGACAGAACTCATCCACTTCCTGCCGGGTCGGCATGGAAGGCTGGGCTCCCATCTTCGTGACGGACAGCGCGGCCACACGACCGGCGAACACGGCCGCCTCCCGCAGCGACTGCCCCCGGGCGAGCCCGACTGCGAGGCTGCCGGTGAAGGCATCGCCGGCGGCGGTGGCATCGACCGCCTTGACC
>CAYNQP010000136.1:0-8512 GCA_964399325.1 uncultured Pirellulales bacterium | reverse complement strand
GGTTTCCCGAGCCTCATCCGGGCCCAGGGACTCAACGAAAAACTCCAGGTGGGATTCATCGCCACGGGCGGACAGGCTGGGAGCCATACAGGCCAATCCCATGGGGCTGGCCTTCAGTGTATCGCCTTTGCTGATGTTGACAAGAACCAGTGGAACGGCGTCCAGGGCAAGGCAGGCTGGGAGCAGGCGGTCGGATATACGGATTGGCGCAAGGTGTTCGAAAACCATGGCAAGGAACTCGATGTGGTTTTCGTGGCGACTCCCGATCACAGCCATTTTGCTCCGACGATGACCGCGGTCTCGATGGGCATCCACTGTTACACGGAGAAGCCGTTGACCTGGTCGGTACGCGAAGCGCAATTGCTGGCGGCCGCCTACGCCAAGAATCCCAAGGTCGTCACCCAGATGGGCAACCAGGGCCATGGCCAGAATGGATGGCGGCTTGCGTATGAATACGTCAAGGCCGGCGCGGTCGGCGACATCGTCGAATTCCATACCTGGACGAATCGCCCAATCTGGCCTCAAGGCGGCGACCGTCCGGATTGGACCAGTCCGGTCCCCGAGACCCTCGACTGGGATGCATGGATCGGGCCGGCACCGATGCGACCCTATGCGGGCCCCAAGGATGGTCGTGGACGCGGTCCCTATCATCAGTTCAACTGGCGCGGCTTCGTCGATTTCGGTTCCGGGGCCCTGGGCGATATGGCCTGTCATACCACCGACGGAATCTACGCGATCATGAAGCCGGGCTACGCGGCCACCGCCGAGCCGATCATCATGACCGGACCCGTCAAGGATCAGTGGCCGGCTGGGATGGTCGTCAAGAGCACTTATCGTGCCAAAGACGGCCAGCCCGGGTTCACCACCTTTTGGTATGAGGGCAACAAGGAAGACGGGACCCCTTTCATGCCGGAGAACCCTGAGGAACTCGCGGTCGACGGACGCTCGCTGCCGAGAACCGGGAACTTGATCATCGGCACCAAGGGTAAGATGCTGGTCACTGGCGATTACTGGGACACGCCTCTGCTGATCCCCGAGGCCAAGCGGAGAGAGTTCGGCCGCCCACCACAACTGCTCGAACGCTCCCCCGGCCATCACGCGGAGTTCTTCATGGCCTGTAAGGGCGAGAAGCCGCGGGAGTTCAGTCAGTCCAACTTCAGCTACTCCGGTCCCATGGCCGCCAACATCCAACTTGGCAACCTTTGTGCCCGCGCGGGCAAGAAGCTCGAGTTGAACGAGGCTGGGAAGATCATCAGCGATGCGAAGATCAACGACCTGGCCTGGCGCGAGCCCCGCGACGATTGGGGACCGCTGGAAATAAAGGTCTGACACCGACTACAGTTGAGAATCTCGCTTTTTCGGGTGGCAGCGGCAAGCGGCAGTATGCCGCCGCCCAGAGCTTCGAGAAATGTGCCCTATGAAAGAATCAGGCGATTCAACGAGGGCCAAACGCAGTCCTGGCCTGTCGCGCCGGGGGTTTGTTGGGGGCGCCGTTGCGGCCGCCGCCTTCACCTTTGTGCCTCGGCGCGTGCTGGGCCGCGCGGGCCAAAACTCCGCCAACAACAAGCTCAACATCGCCGGGATTGGGGTCGGTGGCCAGGGCGCCGGCGACCTGCAGAACGTCAGCAGCGAGAACATTGTGGCTCTTTGCGACGTGGACAAGCGGCAAGCGGCCGAGACGTTCAAGAAGTACCCCCGCGCGAAGCAGTACTCCGATTTTCGCGTGATGCTCGAGAAGGAAGACAAGAACATCGACGCCGTGGTCGTGGCGACGCCGGACCATACGCATGCCGTCGCTTCGATGATGGCCATCAAGATGGGCAAGCACGTCTTCTGTGAGAAGCCGCTGACGCATTCCATGTACGAAGCCCGCCGCATTGCCGAGGCCGCCCGCGAGGCCGGCGTGGCTACCCAGATGGGCAACCAGGGCCATTCCGGCGAGGGCATCCGGCTGATCTGCGAGTGGATTTGGGACGGCGCCATCGGGGCGGTTCGCGAGGTTCACGCGTGGACGACCCACGCCGTCTGGCCCCAAGGGCTGACGCGTCCCAAGGAGACCCCGCCGGTTCCCGATACACTCGACTGGGACCTATGGCTGGGTCCGGCTCCGTGGCGACCCTATCATCCCGCCTACCTGCCGATGTTCTGGCGGGCTTGGTGGGATTTCGGCACGGGAGGCCTGGGAGATATGGGCTGTCACAATCTCGATCCCGTCTTCTGGGCGCTGAAGCTGGGGGCCCCTGAGAGTGTCGAGGCGAGTTGCTCGATCTTCGTGCCGACGGTGACCTGGGGCAAGTCCTTCAATACCGAGAGCTATCCGCAGGCATCGATCGTGCGGTATGCCTTCGGTGCTCGCGGGGAGATGCCGCCCGTGGAGTTGACCTGGTACGATGGGGGGCTCATGCCCGAAAGGCCCGAGGAACTCGAAGACGGCAGGCGCATAGGCGACCAGCTCGGCGGTGCGGTTTTCATTGGCGAGAAAGGCAAGCTGACCTGCGGCAGTTACGGCAACAATCCCCGACTGATCCCCGAATCGCGGATGCGCGACTACCCGCGGCCCGAGAAGAGCATCCCGCGTTCGGTGGGACACCACGCCGAGTGGGTCGAGGCCTGTAAGGGCGGCAAGCCCGCAGGCTCAAACTTCGACTATGCCGGTCCCCTGACGGAGATGGTGCTGCTGGGCAACGTAGCGGTGCGGATGAGCCTCGAATTGCAGGCTAAGGGGCTGAAACTCGCTTACGATGGGGCGAAAAGGCAGATCACCAACCTGCCTGAGGCCAACAAGTACTTTCGCAACGATTATCGAGCTGGCTGGACGTTGTAGCCGCATTGGGGTCGATGTAACGCAACTGTGCTTGGCGCAATCTTGCACTTGAGGAGTAATACCGTGAAGAAACAAGAGATTACTCGACGCAAGTTCATGGGAGCGGCTGCGGGCGTGGCAGCGTTTACGATTGTGCCCCGGCACGTGCTGGGTGGCCCGGGCAACGTGCCCCCGAGCGAGAAGATCAACATCGCCGGGGTCGGCATAGGGGGGCAGGGGCGCAGCGATCTGGGCAATCTCGAAAGCGAGAACATCATTGCGCTGTGCGACGTGGACTGGAACTACGCGGGCGGGGTCTTCAAGCGGTACCCGAACGCCAAGAAGTACAAGGACTTCCGCGAGATGCTGGACAAGGAGGACAAGAACCTCGATGGGGTTGTTGTCGCGACGCCGGACCATCTGCATGCGATTGTTTCCATGGCCGCCATCAAGCGAGGCAAGCACGTCTACTGCGAGAAACCACTGACCCACACGGTGCGCGAGGCTCGGATGCTGGCAGACGCCGCCCGCGAGCACAAGGTCGCCACGCAAATGGGCAACCAGGGCCAAGCCGGCGAGGAGGTCCGCCTGCTGTGCGAAGCCATCTGGGACGGGGCCATCGGGCAGGTTCGCGAGGTCCATGTCTGGACGGACCGACCGCTTAACGGGATCAACAAAGTCTACTGGCCGCAGGGTGTGGATAGACCGAAGGGGGAAGATCCTGTCCCCGACACGCTCGATTGGAATCTCTGGGTGGGTCCGGCGCCGATGCGCCCGTATGTGAGGAATGTCTACAATCCGTTCGTATGGCGGGGCTGGTGGGATTATGGCACCGGGGCGCTCGGCGATATTGGCTGCCACAGCCTCGATCCGGTATTCCGCGCGTTGAAGCTCGGCCATCCGACGAGTGTGGAAGCCTGCTGTACGCTGGTCAACGATGAGACGTACCCGGTGGCGTCGCGCGTGACGTATGAGTTCCCCGCCCGCAGGGATCTGGCACCGGTAACACTGCACTGGTATGACGGCGGGATGAAGCCGCCTCGGCCGCCGGAACTTGAGGACGCCCGCAGGTGGGATACGAACGGGGCGCTCTATATCGGCGAGAAGGGCAAGATGTACAACGGCCGTCTGCTGCCGGAGTCCCGACAAAAAGAATATGGCAAGCCGCCGCGGAAGCTGGAGCGTTCGCCCGGCCACTACAAAGAATGGGTCATTGCCTGCAAGGGCGGCAAGCCCGCCGGATCGAACTTCCCCGACCACGCCGGTTTGCTGGCCCAGGTGGTTCTGCTGGGCAACATCGCCATTCGTCCGGCCCTGAAGGACAAACTCCTCGGGACGAAGCTGCTCTGGGACGCCAAAGAGTTCAAGTTCACCAATATGCCCGAGGCGAATCAATACCTGACCAAGGAGTATCGCGAAGGCTGGGCACTGTAATAATGGTTGATGGGAGCAAATTAATGGCAACCGAAGCAAACCAGAGAATGACACGACGTGACTTCGTGCGTGGTGCGGCCGGCGCGGCTACCGCGTTCACCTTTGTGCCGGGGCACGTTCTCGGCCAAGGCGGAGCACGGCCGGCAAGCGAGAGACTGAACATTGGCGTGATTGGCGTCGGCGGCCAGGGTGCGGCCAACATCAATGCCTGTTTGAGCGAGAATATCGTCGCGCTGTGTGACGTCGATGACAGGCATGCGGCCGGGACGTTTCAGAAGTTGCCCAAGGCAAGACGCTATCGTGACTTCCGCGTCATGCTCGACAAAGAGGACAAGAATATCGATGCCGTCATCGTGGCCACTCCCGATCACACCCATGCCGTTGTGGGCATGGAGTGTATCAGGCACGGCAAGCACATTTTCTTGCAGAAACCGCTGGCCCATTCAATCTACGAAGTGCGCACGCTGACAGAGGCGGCCCGGAAGTCCAAAGTCCAGACGCAGATGGGCAATCAGGGGCATTCCTCCGAAGAGATTCGCGTTCTCTACGAGTGGATTCAGGACGGAGCGATCGGCCCGGTTCGCGAGGTCTACGCGTGGAGCGACCGGCCGGCAGGAGGCAATCCGTGGTCGGACTTCCCCATTGTGAAGCGACCGACTGAGACGCCTGCCGTGCCCAGCACGCTGGATTGGGATCTGTGGTTGGGCCCGGTGCAGTATCGTCCTTATCACCCGATCTACTGTCCGACGACGTGGCGCGGGTTCTGGGATTTCGGCACTGGAGCGCTGGGGGACATGGGCTGCCACATTCTCGATCCGGCTTTCTGGACGCTCAAGCTGGGCCATCCGACGTGTGTGGAAGCGACCACCACGCACTGCGATCCTGAGGTGGCGGCCGAGTGCTATCCTCGCGCCTCGATTATCCGCTATGAGTTTCCGGCGCGGGGCGATATGCCCCCGGTGAAGCTGACGTGGTTCGACGGGCGACTGCTTCCGCCCTGGCCGAGGGACCTGGAGCCCGGTCGCAGGTTGGAAGGCAACGGTGCGCTGCTGATCGGCGACAAGGGCACGATCATGCACGGCTCGCACGGCGCCGGCGGTGTGCGGATTATCCCGGAGACGAAAATGCGGGCCTACAAGCGGCCTGCGCCGTCGCTGCCTCGTGTTCTCAAGGGCTCGGCCGGCCACGAGCAGGACTGGATTCGCGCCTGCAAAGACGGCCGACCCGCCAGTTCGACGTTCGAGTACGGCGGACCGTTGACGGAAATGGTCCTACTGGGCGTCCTGGCCATGCGGCTCAAGGACACGCCTTTGGAGTGGGACCCGGAGAACCTCAAGGTCACCAACTGTGAAGAGGCCAACAAGTACATCCATCCGACCTTCCGAGAGGGCTGGACGCTGTAATCAGCGGAATTCATGATGAAGGATATGATGGTCACAAGACGACGTTTCCTGGGAACTGCCGCTGCGTTGGGTGCGTTTACGATTGTGCCCCGGCACGTGCTCGGGGGGCCGGGCTACGTGGCGCCGAGCGAGAAGCTCAACATCGCCTGCGTCGGCATCGGCGGACAGGGGGCCAGCGATGTTGGCGAGGTCAGCACTGAGAACATCGTGGCGCTGTGCGACGTGGATTGGCGTCACGCCGCCAAGACCTTCGAAGCGCATCCGGAGGCGAAGAAGTACCGCGACTTCCGCAAGATGTTGGAGGCTGAGGCCAAGAACATCGATGCGGTTACGGTCTCGACGCCCGACAATACCCATGCGGTGGTGGCGATGACGGCCATCAAGATGGGCAAGCGCGTCTATTGTCAGAAGCCTCTATGTCACGATATCGAGGAGGTCCGTCGCCTGACGATGGCGGCGCGTGAGCAGGGCGTGATGACGCAGATGGGCACGCAGATTCACGCCACGACGGAACTGAAGATGCTCGTCGAGATGATCAAGTCGGGCGTCATCGGGAAGGTTCGCAGAGTAGACATCTGGAGTGGCAAGGACTGGGGCGGCGGTACCCGACCGATGGATACGCCGCCCGTGCCTGATACGCTGGACTGGGACTTGTGGCTGGGGCCCGCTCCGCAGCGACCGTACCACCCGACGTATCTGCCGGGTCAGTGGCGGCGCTGGTGGGATTTCGGCACGGGGACGCTGGGCGATATGGCCTGTCACATTCTCGATCCGGCCTGGTGGGCGCTCGACCTCGAGTATCCAACGACCGTCGAGGCCCAGGCGGGGCCGTTCAATGACGAGACGTATCCCCAGAAGACGATTGTCAAATGGGAGTTTCCTGCGCGCGGCGACCGGCCACCGGTGACGGTGACGTGGTATGACGGCGAGAACCGAGCGCCGCGACCGCCCGAGTTGGAGGCCGGCCGTGAACTGCCCGGCGAAGGGGGGGTGTACTACGGCGATAGCGGGACGATTCTCTGCCCTCACATGGGCGGGCCGCGACTGATCCCGGAGTCGCGCATGAGAGGTTTCAAGGCCCCCGAGCCGTTCCTGCCGCGTGCCGGAGGCGGGGCCAGCGATCATTACCAGCAATGGATACGCGCCTGCAAGGGCGGGCCCAAACCGCTGTCGAACTTCGACTACGCTGGTCCCATGACCGAGACGGTTCTCTTGGGCAACATGGCGGCCCGGGCCGGACAGAAGCTCGAATGGGATGGGCCCGCGATGAAGGTGACTAACTTGCCCGAAGCCAATCAGTGGCTGCGACGGCAATACCGTGAAGGATGGCTTCTATAACGGGCTGCAATCGACAGCCCTGTTTTGAATTCAGGAGAGTACCAGATGAACAGGACGATGATGACGACGATTATGTGCGTTTCGGTTCTCGGTGTCTGCACGGCCGGTGTGGCCAGTGCCCAGCCAATGAAGCAGTGGCATTTGGGGACGCAGGCGTACAGTTTCAATCGCTTCACCTTCTATGAAGCGGTAGCCAAGACCAAGGGCTTGGGCTTGAACTACATTGAAGCCTATCCGGGTCAGAGGCTCAGCGCCGATACCGGCAATGCGGCATTCAGCCATGACATGTCTGCCGAACTGAGGTTGCAGGTCAAGCAATTGCTCAAGGATAGCGGGATCAGGCTGGTCAACTATGGCGTCGTGTCCCTGCCGAACAACGAGGCCGAATGTCGAAAGGTGTTCGATTTCGCTAAAGACATGGGCATCGAGACCATCGTCTCGGAGCCGCCCGAGGACGCACTTGGTTTGATCGACAAGCTCTGCCAGGAGTACCAGATCGGTGTGGCTCTGCACAATCATCCCAAGGGCCGCTCCTTTTATTGGAGCCCGGATACGGTCTTGAGGGTCTGCGAAGGCCGCAGCAAGTGGATCGGGGCGTGCGCCGACACGGGGCATTGGACGCGCTCGGGCATCGACCCTCTCGAAGCGATCAAGAAGCTCGGGGCCGCCGGCCGCATCCGGAGCCTTCACTTCAAGGACCTCCACGAGTTCGGCAATGACAGCACGGCCCACGATGTGATCTGGGGCACGGGCGTCAGCAAAGCCAGGGAAGTTTTGGCGGAGCTGGCTCGCCAGGGCTTCGAGGGCAGCTTCTCCATCGAATACGAGTATCACTGGGACAACAGCGTGCCCGAGATCGCCGGTTGTGTGGTATTCTTCAAGAAGACCGCCGCCGAGCTGAGCGACGTCCCGTACGTGGGCATATTTAAGAAAAACCTCTCCAATGGCGTGATGGAGTCGAAGGCATGGGTCTTTGATAGCGACGGTGTTCTCTCGCCCGTGGGCCACGGTGATATCTGGACCAAGGAACGCTACGGCGACTTCACGCTCGAACTCGATTACAAGGTTCCCGAGGGCGGCAACAGCGGCGTCTTCATCCGTACCGGGAGCATAGAAAACTGGATCAACACCGCCATCGAGATCCAGGTTCACGCGACCACCGACGGGACCCCGCACGGTCAATGCGGCGCCGTTTATGACTGCCTCTCACCCTCCAAGGCGGCGGGCAAGAATCCCGGCGAATGGAACCACTATGTCATCACCTGCCTGGACAACAAGATCTACGTGAATTTGAACGGCGCAGACATCATCGATATGGACCTGGACCAGTGGACCGAGCCGCGCAAGAATCCCGATGGGACCCCGAATAAGTTCCCCACGGCCTACAAGGATATGCCGCGCGTCGGGCACCTTGGGTTCCAGTACCACGGCAACCCGGTCTGGTTCAAGGATCTGAAGATCAAATCTTATGACTGAGACAGACTGCAGTGAGGCACACGACTATGAAGAACGAGATAAATGATAGGATCATCGG
>CAYNQP010000135.1:0-8538 GCA_964399325.1 uncultured Pirellulales bacterium | reverse complement strand
TACCGGCATGGACAAACGAGAAGGTTTCACGCTAATAGAGCTCCTGGTTGTCATCGCTATCATTGCGATATTGATGGCCATTCTGCTGCCGGCTTTGAACGTGGCACGGGAACAGGGTAAGCGGACGGTGTGTCTCCATAACCTGAAGAATCTGGGTCTTGCCTGGCTGATGTACGCAGACGGTAATGACGGCCAATTGGTCGGGGCCGTGGCCGGGGACGATGGATGGGTGAGGCTCCTGGGGAAGACGCCGGTACAGGAGCCTGTCGAGGAACAGATAGGTGCGATCAGGGATGGCCTGCTGTTCGAATACATCCGGGCCCCCAAGTCGTACCGATGTCCCGTCGCCGAACGCAATGAAATGCGAACCTACAGCGCGATGCACGCCATGAACGGACTGGAATTCACCGGCAGCGGTGACGTCTATAAGAGACTGTCTCAGATCAAGAGGCCCGGTGAAAGACTGGTCTTCCTCGATGACTACGGCGAGAATTGGGACGCCTGCTGGGCCGTCTGGTACACGCAGCCGTCATGGTGGAACCCGATCCCCATGCGTCACCATGGGGGGACCACCTTGTCTTTTGCAGATGGGCATTCTGACTGGTGGAAGTGGCGCGACCGGCGCACCATTGATTATGGCAACGAGTCCTGGGTGGCCTCCGAATCCGGCGGTGGCGTAAACAAGCATCAGCCCGGCAATACCGACTTGATCAATCTGCAGAAAGCCGTATGGGGAAGGTTGGGATACGCGCCGTGAAACATCCAGCGTGTCCGTTTGTGACGCTGCTCCTGCCGCAAGCCAGTCAATGCGACCGGCTCCGGGCCAGATTCAAAGGCGCTGTCGCCAAAGGAGCGAAAGGCATCATGAGCAATCCGGCCAGCAAGAATACGACAGAGCACGCGGGGATCAGTTCTGCCGGGAACTGCGCGTCCGCTGGGATGGCGTGGCGCAGTCGCGACAGGGCAAGGCCGGCGGCCAGGCAGAGCACGACCCAGCCTAAGGCGGCGAGCCGTATCGTTCGATTTGTGATGAGGCGTTTATGGCGAGCCCGATAGAAAGCCAGAATCGTCGTGGCGAGACACCACGAGCCGGCGGCCCAGCAGAACGCCTTGAACAGCATGACGTACTGGGTCGGCGCGATCATGCCGCGGGCATGAAAGTAGACCAGAGGCAGCGAGATAGCGACGACGGCGATGCGCGGTATCCATGGCGTCCAGCGTCGGTCGCTCATCGCGCCGGAGGCGGCCAAGGCCAAGGCCGTCCAGGAAAGAATCGCTACGGAGAAGCCCATGAGAGCCAGCCGGGCGGGTCCGATCTTCTCGTAAGAGTTTGCCAGGGCGCCGAAGAACTCCGGGGCATGCCCCGTGACGTTGACGCAGATGGCCAGCAACAGAAACGATGCCAGCCAGCCCGACCAGGTGAGCAGGACGCTGAGGCCGCCGTTCTTCAGCATCACGTGCGCCAGGGCCGCATTGCTCATGGGCCGGATGGCCCGGAAGCTGTCCATTTGTCCGGGCTCGTCGGGGCGGCTGCACGAGCCCGCCAGGAGTCCAACGATGTAGGGGCTGCCGACCGGCACGATAAGGGTCGCCGCGAGAAGCATGGCCATATCGGTTCCATCGCGTCGGCTGCACAAGTAGATAACGGCGATCAGCAATTGAAAGATGGCATTGGCTATTGGTATCAGGTGTCCCCTGGTGTGCATCTCGAACCACATCTGGGCGGCGGCGGGCCCGGAGAAGTCCCTGCCGCGGTGTGCGTGTCCGATGACTTCCCCCTCCAGCCATTCCTTGATCTTCTTCAATTCAGGAGAATCACCCCGCCGGTCTCTCGTGACACCCGCCACGGCGACAGTGTAGGCGCCCGCACCCAGCAGCGTCATGGTCAACAGCTCACCGAGTGTGACACTCGCCCACATCTTCGTGGGGTGCATGGGCAGGCTGTCAATCCCGTATCGCCTTCCCACCCAGACCAGCAGCACGGCCCAGATGAGCATCGCCGGGGGAGCCTTGGCGACAGATAGCCCCGGGGCGGACCACATGATCGCCATGTTCCACGCGAGGAAGATCGCCAGGAAGAAAGACGGTCCCAGCAGTGGCCACCTCACTCCGAGCACGATCCACGCCATGGCCGCGACCCCGAGGTAGACCAGAATCCCCACGAATGTCCCCGACACCATCTGTGCCGAAATCAGCAGCGAGGTCTTGGCCGGCAGGACGTACATCCGGCTCGGGAATCCGACCGTGGGCGCAAACTCGGTCGTGTAATAGATGACAAGGAGCGTCAATACCAGCAACAACTGGAGGCTGAAGAGGCCCAGGACCGCCAGGGAGGCCGGCGTCGGGTAGCCCAGTGCTTCAAAGAAGCGCATGAGCGCAAAGGAAACGCCGCAAGTCAGGACGATCAACAGCGACTTGAGCCAGACGCGGCGCATGAAATCCAGTGCGATCTGAACGGCCATCGAGAACATCCTACGCCGTTCCCCTATTGTCCTTCACGAGTGACACGAATATCTCGTTCAATGTCGGTCGCTCCGCTTTGACTGTCCGCGCCCCCAATTCTGCGGCTTTGCGTTTCAGGGTATGCGCGTCGGCCCGGCATAGAACGTTCCATTGCTTGCCCTGATTCCGGGACCATATCACCCCGGGCAAGGGCAGCGGCGTCTCCGGAGGCGATTTGAAATGCAATTCCAGGGCACAGTACGAGTCCTTTACCTCGGCCAGCGGGCTGTCAACGAATACGGCCCCCTTGTGCATGATAACCACGCGGTCGGCAATCAGCTCGATCTCATCGAGAAGATGCGAGGAGAAGAAGACGCTCCGACCCTCGGCCACCACACTGCGCAGGACCGTGGCAAGGAGGTCGTGACGGACCACCGGGTCCAGGCCCGAGGAGGGCTCGTCCAGCAGCAGCAACTCCGGCCGGTGCGCCAAGGCGTTGATCAAGCCCACCTGGGCCTTCTGCCCCTTCGAGAGCGTCTTGATCCGCTGGTCCGGGTCGAGGCCAAACGTCTCGCACAGCTCTTGAGCGTAGGGGCTGTCCCACTTGGGGTAGAAAGCGCGAGTGTAGCGAAACAGCTCCCGGATGCGCATCCATCCGGGCAGGTCCTCCCGGTGTTCGGAAAGGTATCCGAGTCGGGCCAGCACATACTCGGGATCATTGACGGGGTTTTTGCCAAAGACGCGCACGCTGCCTTCCTTGGCCCTCAACAGACCGAGGAGATGCTTGATCAGCGTCGTCTTCCCGGCCCCGTTCTCGCCGACCAACCCCAGGACAATTCCTTGGGACATACTCAGGTTGACGCCGTTCAACGCCGTCGTCTTGCCGAACCGACGCGTGACATTTTCGACCCTGATGATATCTTCCGCCATGATGCTCTCGCCCTGTCACTTGGTCCGCGGCTCGCCGTTGATCTCGTATTGAAACACGTCCTCCAGCGGAACGCCGAAGGCGTGGGCAATGCGAAAGGCCAGCGGCAGGGAAGGCGCGTACTTGCCGGCCTCGATAGCGAGGATCGTCTGCCGCGTCACGCCGGCCTTGTCGGCCAACTGCTGCTGCGTCATCTCGCCGTTCTCGAACCGCAGTCGCCGAATCTGGTTGCTCAGCCTGTCATTGGCCATCGTCGGCCTCCCGTGCGCATTGGACCAGGATGGCCGCCGAGTGGACGAACTGGGCCGTGAACAACGTGCTCAGAAAGATCACCGGCAGGTAGTAGGCGTGAAGGAGGCCCTGGCCGCCGACGATGAAGAAGGGAACGATGCAGATGCAGCCCAGGAATCCGATGACCGCCAAGCCGGACCATTGCAGGGAACGCCTGTAGATCAACCGCTCACGTTCATCGAGATGGGCGTCGAACCCTCTCTTGCGGCTCACCAGGTAGGTGCCGAGGCCGCCCGCGCAGGCGGCGACAAAACCAATGACGATGAGTTCGATGCCCTTGGCATTCGTACGTGTCAGGGTGAGAAAGCCCAGACTCGAAATCAGCACACATACGATTATGGCCACGAGATTGGTCCAGGCGGATTTTTGGAGAGTGGTCATCGCACGTGTCCTTTCATGAGAGTTGACTCTGGTCCTGGTCGCTGTGAGTGCGAGCCCTCTCGATCTTCGCCCCCCCGGCCATACTGGATGAGAATCGAAACGAAGAACGCATAAGCGTAGAATATGCCGGCGCCGGCAACGATCAGCGGCAAACACGTGACGGGAATCGAGGCCTTCTCACCGAGGATGAAGGCGGTAGCGAACGATGCCAGCATGGAGAAGAAGAACACGCTGCCAAAGGCGGACAGGCTGGCATTCCTCTGAATCTCCCTGTCGCGCTCGTCGAACATGACGGTGCCCTGTCTCGGCCTGAGCCGAAAGAACACAACCGCGCCCGCGCACGCAGTGGCCGCTACCGAGAAAACCAGGAGTATGCTCAACCAGCGCGCCTGGAGAACGTACCTCGTCGCAGCGGCCGCAATGGCCAGGATTAGCGCCGCCGACATCGAAATCAGGATGGCCAACGCCCGTTTCTGTTCTCTGTTCATGGTTGTCCTCCTTTGCCTGGTCGCTGGTATTGAATCAGCACCGCAGTGGAGTAGACGAGCAAGGCCGTCAGCAAAACGCCCATGTGAATCAGCGGCAACATGGCGACCGGAATCGAGCCGACATCCCCGACGACAAATGCCGGGATGATGCTGGCGGCTGCCAGTGCAACCCAGACCGAGATGAAACAGACCAGTATGGCGTTCTTCCTGATAAGATCGTCGCGCTCGTCCGAAACGGGCTCGTCCGGGCTTTGTCGCCTGCGCACGAGCAACGCCCCGCCGATCACAAACAGTACAAGAACCCAGCACAAAAGCCTGATCGGCCTTACCCCCGTCGACCTGTCGCCGGGTGCGGGAATGTAGAGACTCAGCAAGACGAATATGAGCATCGCCAGGATCGCAACTCCCAAGGTGAACCATGCGCCTTTCTGTGTTCGGTTCATGATGTCTCCTTTAGCTCAACCAATGTCCGTCAGCGGCCTTCGGCCGAGAGCTTCCTCGCCGCTTCAACGAAGGCGGCCGGGTTGACGATCAGACCGACGTCGGTCCGGGTCGCCGTCTCACTCAACAGCTTGCCGATTTCTGCCGGTCTGATGTCCGGATGGACCTGATAGGCCAGCGCCGCCACACCTGCCAGATAGGGTGTGGCCCAACTCATTCCGGCCTGACGCCAATACGTGTAGACGTTGGGCCCGACGTGGCTGGCTACCGTTCGATTGGATGCCGGCACCAGGACCACGCCGGGACGCACGCCGTAGAGACCACTCTCATAGTCGGCCGGGTCATCCGGATCTCCCCCGGCGGCTCGGCCCACCATGCCGTAGCCGAACGCCTCCTGCGCGCACGTCACGACCAGAATCCCGTGCTCTTCCGCCTTCTTCAGGGACTCCTTCCAGCGGTCGTAGTGCTTCTGCTTGGCAAACATGCCCGTCGAGATGCTCACCACACGAATCCGGGGCGAATCGCTCTGGGCTTTGTTGAGCGCGATGATCTTGTCGATGGCATCGCAGTAGGGCGTGTTGTCCCGCTCCCACATCGGCACGGCGAAATAGGTCAATGTCGCGGCCGGGGCGACGCCGCAGGTCTTTCCGGCCGCGATGCTCGTGACAGGGGGTCCGTGCATCTGCGGTTCCATGTCGCCGACAGCGATCCTTTCATATCGCACGATTCGGTCCGCGTACTCGACATGGTCTTTCAGCAGGGGCTGATCTATGATGGCGATACCTACGCCGCGACCGTCAACGCCCTGCTGGTGCAGCGCCCGCCCGCCGAGTCCCGGGTTCTTCCCGTCTTCGAGCAGGCGGATTGGATCGAGCCCTTCGGGCAGCTTGTCCGCACTCGGCCAGCTTGTGCGATTGTCGAAAGGCAGCTCAGCGAGCAGTTCACCTTGATCGGTCAAGTCGATGCCGGCCAGGGACACGTTGGCCAGTCCCCAGAAGGGATCGAACTTTTTGAGATCGGCCGCGCTTCGCAGAACGATCTGGCGATCCTGCCCGATATCCAGTCCCTCACCGCGCACGCCCACCGCCAAAAGGGTAAACGGCACCGAGTAGGTCCTCATCCTTCCGAACATGGCCTGCACGTCAGGGTAGGCCAGGGCGAGCGTCTCCATCCCGCCGTCGGCTTTCGTGGCCTCTTGGGTCGGTTCCCCGAACAGGGCCTTGAATTCATCGGGCGTGGTCAGCTTGAAGGCCAGCCGGCCGTCTGCGACAGCACGACGGGCCAGATCGGCCACGTCCGGTTCCTCCTGTGCGGCCCAGGCCGCCACAGTTGTCGTCACCACGAACACCCATGCGATTCTCTGTGCTCTGTTCATCTTCGGTCTCCCGCGTTTAAGAACCGTCGTCTGTACTGATGTAAGCTGTGCATAACATAATGTTATCTGTAGCTTACACTATGTCAAGAAGATTTTACATGCACGGCGACATTTTTCTTCGCACGTGCCTTGATGAGATGGGCCGTTGCGGCCGGTGAATTGCGGGGCGACTAACGAACGGAGAGAATGACGAAGTCTATCCTGCCCCTTTTCAAGGGGTTACGGCGTTCCCCGGGTTTGGGGGCCGACTCCTCGGCGGGCCAGAGGGGCAGCTCAATGGCGATCGTCCCGGAATCCACTCTGCACACGGACAGCGAGACAGACGGCCGGTCTCGGGCCTGGAAGAGTGCCAGCTCGTAATCGAGGTTGTCCGCCACCGGTGCGGCGTCGACGGCGACGATTACGTCGTTGGGCTCCAGCCCCGCACGGTCGCCGAGGCTGTTCGGTGCAGCCGATTCGACCAGCAGGCCCTCCTGGGCGTCGAGGCCCAGGTTGAGGGCGAGCGCGGCCGTCACGTCCTCCAGTTTCAAGCCGGTCTGCGGGAACCTGAAGCCCGTGACAAGTTCCTTGAGATCGGCGCCTGTGGTTTGCTTGGCGATCTCCAGCAGGTCGCGGCCATCGACAACTTCCCGTCTGCCGATCTCCGTCGTGATGTCCCGAATCGCCTGCTCGCCGTAGCGGTGTTCGAGGAGCAGAAACAGCCCCAAAGCCGCATTGTAGTAGTCATCCTGCCGCTTCGAGCGAGAATACAGCGACCATGAGAACAACCTGCGTCCGGTTCGGCTCAGCGCGGAGAAAGGCTCGCTATGCACCAAGGCCTGTCCGGCCGGGGCGCCTTCGGCCCCGGCGAGGTCCTCGCGGGCCATCTCATACGCAATGTAGCCGGCGTAGTTGGCCAAGCCGTCGCGGAACCAGCGGGTGTAGTTGCTGGCGTGTGCGTTGAATCCGAACAGGCCCCACGCCACGTCGGGCAGCACCCGGCCGCCGGTTTCGTTGCGGGCCAGGGAGATCTCGACCATCTCATGCACGATAAGATAGGGGTAGCCGCGATTCTGTGCCAGGATAGATCGCCACGACTCGTCCCCGGCCCGGACGAACAGAGGCAACGGAAGGTCATTCGGCTCGACCTTCAGCCTTATATCGAAATTCTGCGGGATTTCATTGAGGCGCAGCAGTTGAATGGTGCTGCGGAGGGTGATGTCAATGCCGAGCTGCTGCTCGACCTTATCGAGCAGGGCGGTGGTTTCGTCTGCGATGCCCTGGGCCGGCTCGGCGAGACCGCGCTGATAACGCACCTTGACGCGGTCGGCCTCGACGCAGCCCTCGAAGTCGAGCTTCTCCAAGCTGTCGTTGTCGAGCGCGTACGGGCCTTGACTGCCGTAGCGAATGCTCCATTCCTTGGCCTTGCCCGGCTCCGAGACCGTCTCGCTTACGTTCTTGTTGAACGATCGACACCCGGTCACGGTCATCAGGCCCGTTATCAGGGCCAGCAGGGCGGTTTTCAGCAAGTATCTTGGCATTGGGGAGTCCCTCGGATTGCCGGCGTCGTTTGGCTAATGTACCTGAAGTTGTCGGTGCGACCGGCCTCGCATCAGTGCAGAGGCCGCTGGGTGCAGAGACTGCTCGTGCAAGAGCATTCTCCGCTTTGTTGTCTCTCCTCCGATTGCCGAGAAGCCGCCGAGGCCGCCGTCGGCGCGGAGGACGCGATGGCAGGGGATTATCAAGGGAATGGGGTTGCGGGCCAAGGCGTTGCCGACGGCGCGAGCGGCGCCAGGCCTTCCTATCTTAACGGCCAGCTCACTGTACGTGACCGTTCGCCCGGGGCCGATCTGCCGACAGGCGGCCAGGAGCGTCTGGTCGAATGCGCTCCGGCCCGCGAGGTCAACCAGTGGATCAGTACTGAAATCGACGTTTTCGCCCTCATAGTAGGCGGTGATCCGCTGCTGAAGCTCCGCCAGCAGGCCCTTGTCGAAAGGTGCGGAAAGGTCCAAACCGGCCAGAAGTGCTTGCCCCACCCGCGTACGCTCAGGCGCGGGCAGGCAGGTGCGGCGCACAGCATCACCGGCGCCGACCATGCCGAAGTAACCCCAGCGGGTCTTGAAGATCGTGTGTCGCGGTGCCTCGATGTTCATCTGTGCTGCCCAATACCCCGAAATAATGTACCTTACGAGCGAAATTCATTGACGGAAAGG
>CAYNQP010000134.1:0-8555 GCA_964399325.1 uncultured Pirellulales bacterium | reverse complement strand
CTGCAAACCGAAGGCCCGATGACCTTCGAGCGGATCTTCGAGTCCAGGCCGAACCGCCTCGTCATGGTCGGACTGTTCCTGGCCCTGCTCGAGCTGATTCGCGACAAGCTCGCCTGGGGCGAGCAGAGCGAGTCAGCGCCCCACCAGATTTACCTTCGCACCCTGACCGACGAACCGGCCGAACAGGCCGTTCAGAGAGCTATTCTGGCCGTCGGCGAGCCGGAGAATGAGACGCTCAGCGACACCCAGGAACCCACGCAGCCCCCTATTCCCATTGCAGAGCTGCCCCCCAAGCGGAAAAAGGTATCGTCTCCCCAACCACAGGACGAGGAGGCTGCCCAGGACAACGACGCGGCCGAGTCTGTCGACGAACATCTTTCTGATGAGGTTGCACCCGTCGGCGAGGATGAGAACTGGACCTCTCCGCCGGAGGAGCCCTCGCAGGCCCTCCAGATTCCGATCGCTGAGATTCCCTCCATATCCGATGCTGCCGCCCGAAGGCAACAACAGAACCCGGACACCAGCAGCGAGGTGGCCAGCGACGATTTGGCATTTGACAAACCGCAGCAGTCTCCGTAGGATATCGCGTGTTTCCGGGCCGAAGAGGGGATCTCTCGCGCGTGCGTACACGCCATCAGCATATGGCGGCTTGTGCAGCACTCGGATCTCCCAGCCCGTATTATCATTAGCTTTGATATTATAAGACTCGCTGTCGGACATAGAAGCCGACAAACCGATCCGGGACCATGCAAACCACGGGAAGGATACGATCATGGTGGATAGCGAAATTGAATTGACGGATACTACTTTCGACGAGATCGTCCACAGTTCCGACGTGCCGGTCCTCGTGGACTTTTGGGCGCCCTGGTGCGGCCCCTGCAAGATGATGGCCCCCATCTTAGGGGAACTGGCGGCCGAATATGCAGAGAAGGCAAAGATATGCAGGCTCAACACCGATGACGCCCGCGACAGCGCCGTGGAATTCGGCATCAACGCCATCCCAACGCTTATTCTGTTCAAGGGCGGGCAAATACAGAAGAAGTGGGTGGGCCTCGTGAGTAAGAAAGACGTGGCCACTGCCATTGACGAACTCCTTTGATAATGTCGCACAGGATCATCAATAAGAAGCAACTGGGCGAGGATGTTTTCTGGGCTCAGGTGGAAGCGCCCTTGATCGCCCAAGCGCGGCGGCCCGGCCAGTTCATCATTCTCAGTATCAACAATGACTATTCCGAACGCATTCCGCTGACCATCGCAGGGGCCGATCCTGACAAGGGTGTCATCGAACTGATCTGGCAAAGGGTCGGCAAGACCACGGCCGAGCTGGCAGACTTACACGTGGGAGACGAGATTGCGAATGTTTCCGGCCCACTCGGCACCCCTACGCACATCGAGAATTTCGGCACGGTCGTCTGTGTCGGTGGCGGCATCGGGGCGGCCCCCCTGTTGCCCATCGCCACGGCCTTGAAGGCCGCGGGCAACCGGGTCATCTCCATCCTCGGGTTCCGATCCAAGGATCGGCTGATCCTCGAAGACAAGTTCGCCGCGGTCAGCGATGAGCTGACCGTGACTTCCGACGACGGCTCTTACGGCCGAAAGGCCCTGGTCACTGAGCCGCTCCGAGAGATCTGTTGCCGCGATCCGAAACCCAACCATGTGTTCATCATCGGTCCGACCATCATGATGAAGTTCTGCTGCGACGTGACCAAGGAGTTCAGTGTGCCGACCCAGGTTTCCCTGAACACGATCATGATCGACGGGACCGGCATGTGCGGCGGATGCCGCGTCGAGGTGGACGGAAAGCCCAAATTCGTGTGCGTGGACGGGCCCGAATTCGACGGCCACAAGGTCAACTTCGACCTCATGATGAAACGCATGAACGCCTACAAGAAGCAAGAGCAGCAGGCGTACGAGCAATACAGGCAGCACCGATGCAAGATCGGCCTGGATGAATGACCGCGACAAACGCCTGGAGTAGGGTGGGTTCTTAACCCACCCTACAGGAATCCATATTGTGACGCAAGAAGAGAGAGAGAACCTGTTGGACGAGCTGCTGGCCAAACAGAAGGCCGGTACGCTCAAGCCCGCAGACCGCTTCAACATCCCGACACAGGACATGCCCGAGCAGGATCCGCAGGTCCGCCGACGAAACGTCCGCGAGGTCGCACTGGGCTACACCGAGATGGAGGCACGGCTCGAAGCCATGCGCTGTCTGCAATGCAGGACGGCCCCGTGCGTTCAGGGCTGTCCGGTGCGCATTCGGATTCGCGATTTCGTTGCGGCGATTGCGGAAGGCAACAACCGGCAGGCCCTCGACATCATCAAGGAGAATTCGCTTCTGCCGGCCGTCTGTGGTCGCGTCTGCCCGCAAGAGGTTCAGTGCCAGGCGACGTGCACGGTCGGGCTCAAGTTCAAGGATGTCTCGCAGGCCGTCTCCATCGGGCGACTCGAACGGTTCGTGGCCGACCTCGATGAGAAAGACGGCGCCGTGCCGGCCGTTGCACCGGCGACCGGCATGAAAGTCGCCGTCATCGGCTCCGGACCGGGTGGTATCGTCGCCGCGGCCGACACGCGCCGGGCCGGCCACGACGTCACCGTGTTCGAGGCCTTTCACAAGCCGGGCGGCGTCATGGTCTACGGCATCCCCGAATTCAGACTGCCCAAAGCCATCGTCCAGAAGGAGATCGAGACGCTCAAGCAGATGGGCGTCGAGATCGTCACCAATTTCATCGTGGGCCGGACGCGAACAATTGAGCAGCTCATGAACGAGGACGGATTCGATGCCGTCTACATCGGCGTCGGAGCCGGCCTGCCCAGTTTCATGGGAATCGAGGGTGAATCCCTCGTCGGCGTCTACAGCGCCAACGAGTATCTGACGCGGGCCAACCTCATGAAAGCGTATGACTTCGGCTCCGGGGCCGATACACCGATTGCCACCTCGAAGCGAGTCGCCGTCGTCGGCGGCGGCAACGTCGCCATGGACTCGGCTCGGACCGCAACCCGACTGGGCGATGAGAAGGTTTACCTGGTCTATCGCCGCACCGAGAAGGAGATGCCTGCCCGTGTTGAGGAGGTTCACCACGCCCAGCAGGAAGGCATCGAATTCCACCTGCTGCAAAGCCCCAAGCGTATCATAGGCGACGAGAACGAGCAGGTCACGGCGATCGAGTGCCTTCGCTACGAGCTCGGAGAGCCCGACGCCTCCGGCCGCAGGCGGCCCGTCGCCATTGCCGGCTCCGAGTTCCGGATCGAGGTCGATACCGTCATCATCGCCATCGGCAACCAAGCCAACCCGCTGATGCGCCAGACCACCCCGGGCCTGGAATTCAACAAATGGGGCAATCTCGTCGTCGATGAAACCTGCAAGACCTCGCTGGAAGGCGTCTACGCCGGCGGCGACATCGTCCTGGGCACCGCCACCGTCATCCTCGCCATGGGCCAGGGCCGCATCGCCGCCACCGGTATCAACGACTACCTCGCCCGGAAGCGACCGTGAAACGCCGCCCTCGCTCGTATCTCGTCACTCGCCCCCTGGCTCTCGGTCGCGCACGAGAACGTGACCTTCCACATGGATTTGGCGAACAGCACGCGGTGGCAGAGACACAGAATGGGCAAGGCCTGCCGACACCAACTCCGATGAGACAGGAAGAGTATGCGACGCACACCCATCTGCGCGTCCGTGTCTCCGCGTGAGACCCATTATCGAAAGCCGCTGTCACAACCACCACAAACTAAGGTCCGAGGGTCCGTCCCTGGTATCCCCGGTCCACCCTTGATTTGCTGCCTGTCGAATCGAGTATGGCGTCCCCCAAATTAGCAGTCGAACTACAATCGCAGTGCCTCGATTCCACACGGCTTGCTCCTCACCAAAGTGGCAGGCAGTGACGCTTGACCGCCCATCAGTTAGCCAAATGCTCGCAGAAAAGGGAGTTTCGCACCTAAAGTCTACGCTTTGGCGAGTCGATGCACGACACAGTACGCTGCCGTGAGGACTATCCGGGTGGGGCAAGTCCTCACCTTGCGAACACTCTGGGGGGGTCCCAGGAATCGCCCGCAGGCAATTAGCTCGAGAACCTTGAGATTTCAGAAAGTGCCAAGGTATGCAGATGAAGTCGGTTACTGTTCGAACGCTTGCAGGGGTCGTTTTATTGGGCCTACTGATGAATCTCCAATCCCGCGCCATCGCAGATTCCGACCTTGAGGCTGAGGACTTCATGGAGATGGACCTTGAGGAACTCATGCAGGTCAAGATCACGGTGGCCTCGAAGAAGGCCGAGCCCATAGCAGAAGCCCCATCCGTTGTCTCGGTCGTCCAGCGCGACGAATTCGTCGCTTATGGCGACAGGGACCTACGCCAACTTTTGCAGCGTCAGCCCAGCGTCTACACGCGTGACTCATCTATCTTTTCCGATAATCTCGCAGGTTTTCGTGGTGATATGGCCACCCACGCAGAGACGCACACGTTGGTTCTGTTCAACGGCCGGCCCATGCGCGAAAGCGCGCAAGGTCACAACGTCAACATGTATACGACGTTTCCGCTGGCCGCGTTGGAAAGCGTGGAACTGGTTCGAGGCCCGGGTTCCGTCCTCTACGGGAGCAACGCATTCACCGGTGTGGTCAACCTGAAATCCCGGCCTATTCCCGAACACACCGAGTTTGCGATCTCGACCATGGCGGGAAGCTTCGGCCACTTCGACAGTACGGTCTCTGCCGGGGGACGGGCCGGTAACCTTGGCTTCGTCGCCGACGTCCAGACAGTCGCGGAGCAGGGATATACCTACCGTCTAACCGACGCGTTGGGCGTGTCCGACGAAGACAACAAACACCAGCGGAGCCTGTCCGGCGCCCTGCACCTGAACTACGGACGCTTCACGTTCGACCTCTTCGGGTCTGATCTGGACGCCTTCGCCTTGGGCGTCACGCCGTTTTGGTCCAATCTGCGGAACGGCTATCGCAACAAGAGGCTCTTCGCAAACGCAGGATACCGCTTCGATCTGAACGAGCGGACGGCCGTGGAATTGAACGCCACCTACAATCTCCAGGAAAACAGCCTGGGCGGCCCGATCCCGATGAGGATCGGCAACAACACCTCCGACTTCCTCGGCGAAGTCACCTTCTTCGCAAACCCGGTGCGCGACTTCAACGTCGTCATGGGGTATCTTTGGGAGCACCGTGCCAACTACGACTCCGATTCCGATGAATTCCAGTCGATCCCGTCATACAGCTACACGCCGCAGAGTGCCTACGCACAAGCGGACTACAAGATCGCCGATGCCGTCAAGCTCGTCGCAGGCACACAGTGGAACGAATCAGCCCAGGGCTTCTCCGATTTCACCTCACGCTGCGGCGTCATCCTGACGCCTTTCGACAAGTGGGGCGTCAAGCTGCTGCGCGGCGAAGCCTTTCGCGCCCCGGTCGCCATGGAAACGGACCTCGCCGATTCCGTCGCGCTCACCGGCAACAAGAACCTGATGCCTGAAACGGTCACCACTTACGATGCACAACTGTTCTACCGCCATGAGAATGTCTACGCGGCGGTGACCTATTTCCATAGCACCATCGATGACTTGATCATCTACGATACGAGCGTCAGTCCATTGTCGTACATGAACGGGGGACAACAAGAGTATGACGGCGTCGAGTTCGAAGCAAAGTATTTCGTGACGCGTGATTTCCACTTGCTCGGCTCGTTCATGCATCAGGATAACGAAGCCAGCGTGGGCACAAGCCTGCCGGTCACACCCAACAATATGGCCAAGCTCGGGCTCGCTTACAATTGGGGCGAAGGTAGTGCAGCGTTGTCCTATGTCTACTATGGCACTCCACAGGCTGGCGCGTCGCCCGTGGTTTTGGGCCCACAGCCGGAAGCGGTGCATCTGGTTTCACTCAACGTCCGCGTCGACGCCTCGAAGTGGGTGGGACGACAGAAGGGCAGCACGGTCCTCACCCTGCGGGCCGAGAACATCCTCGACGACCAGGTCTACGTGCCGACACTCGGCGGCGGGCCCAGTTCATACCCCTATGGATCCGGCATCGGCCTATATGCCGGGCTAACAGTGAACTTCTGACGCCGGGACCTATCGAGCTGGCAGTTGCGCCTCCTCGACGGCGCACCGTCCCGGAGAATAGCCTGTTTCACCTGAAGCCCCCGCGTCATTGGGGCGCCATGCGCCGCGATGGCACTACGCCACGTTGGAATTCGAGGGACGCCACACTCAATCCGGTCCGATCCGACTTGGCGGCGCTGAGGACGCGCTTCGTCGGATAGTCCGGCAGCCAACCAGGGGGCAAGTCTAATTCCGGGCCCGATTCTGAGCGGGTCCGCACGCGTCGGGGGCATGCCCAGGCGGTCGGGGCGATGGCCCGCCATCTGGCGGAGGCCACGTACTGGATGTTGAGCAAAAACGAACCGTATCAGGAACGCGGCTTGAAGCAGGTCTCGTCCAAGGGACGGTAAGCGCAATACTGTCATGAGCCCTCTGAGGCTCGCGAAATGAATGCGACGCCGCCCCTGGAGAGACTCATGCCGCGGTGACGGCGTAGAGACGACTCGGATAGACCGCAGAGTGTACGGGGCCTCTTCTCGCCAAGAGCAGGAGAAATAAAGAAACCCTATCGAAGCTATTGACACCCGGCACGCTTTCAGAGATGAGAAGAAGAGAGGATTTCTCCTTGACGCCCGGGCGAGCCGTGGTATTGTGTCTATATAACTAAATTGTGGATCGTAGATAGTCACTGGTAAATGCG
Source organism: uncultured Pirellulales bacterium (assembly GCA_964399325.1). GTDB lineage: Bacteria > Planctomycetota > Phycisphaerae > Sedimentisphaerales > Anaerobacaceae > JAFGLV01. Next base: position 1,808 of record CAYNQP010000134.1, on the reverse strand, counting down.
GAGGCTTGTCACGACTACTGAAGCACAAGTCGGTGCCAATCGTTCGAATGCTCAGAAATCGACGGGTCCGCGTACGGCTGAGGGCAAGGCCGTGGTAGTGCAGAATGCGGTCCGGCATGGGCTGCGGGCCGAGCAGGCGGTCATCAGGGGGGAAGATCCGGGGGAATTTGAGTTCTATCGCGACCAGATGCTGGCCGAACTGGCCCCGGCCGGGGCGATGCAGGCCATGCTGGCCGAACGCGTCGTGGGGCTGGCGTGGCGGCTGCGACGGGCGGAACGGATTCAGAACGAGGCTATTGATGCGCTGCTCGCCAGGGATGCAGCAGTCCCATCTCGAAGCTCGTCCGTTCGGTGGAGACCATGGGATGGGATGGAGGGCCGGACGATGCCGAAACGGCTCTCGACCCCGGGTGGTGGCGAAGGATTTGGCCTGTGCCAGGGCCCTGGCTAAACTGGCCCTGTACGCCGCGAATCCTGCGGTGGAGCGAAAGCTAAGGCGTATCAACAGACTCGCGCTGGCGGGCCAGGGCCCTGTCGGCAAGATGGACTTCGCCGGCATAGAAATCACGAACCATATGATCGAACAGAGAGGCCAAGCAATGCAGATCCCATCGCAGAACATCGCCCCCTTCTATCTGGTCACGAAGGTTCAACCAATCCGACAGGGCATGGCCTTCTGAACCCAAGAACTAAAGAATTCTCAGCCTTTAGCCTCCGGCGGCCTAGAAAATGCCCTTTCGACTGCGTTTTTCGTTTCGTAGCCCGCGCCGGCTGCCCTTGCGTTTCCCCCCGCCTCCTTTGTTTTGGCCATACCCCCCACCGCCACCATAACCCCCGCCAAAGTTCATGGGCGGTCGCTCAGGGCGGGGACGTGCCTCGTTCACCGTTAACTCCCGGCCCATAAAGTCCTTACCGTTGCACGCTTCGATCGCCTTGTCGGCGTCTCCTTGTGAGCCCATTTCCACAAAGGCAAATCCCTTGGGCCTTCCGGTATCTCGATCGCTCACAATCTCACACTTCACACAAGTCCCAGCCGCCTGGAAAAGGGTGTTTAGATCATCTTCAGTGGCATCGTAGGAAACATTACCCACGTATAATCGAGTCCCCATATTATTCGGTCTCCTTATTTCTGTTCTGATCGCAATCCCATATCCCATTGTCTAGACCTTGTAAAAATGGGACTTCCATTCTCTGTAAAGGATTGCACGGAACCTCGTAACGGTCATTGACCATGATCCAGTCCCTTTCACTATAGTGAAAATGACCACAACCGCAACCTTTATCTTCCCGAATGAGCCGAGGGTCGGTTGCCCTCCCAATCGCCAATGGTTGGCGTTCCTTCTTGACACCGAGTTGGGCTCGCGATATCATGCTCCGTTCCGAAGGCTTGGAGAATCGCCTTGAGAGTTCCCAGCCTCGGGATTGAGCCGAATGCCCCGTCTTGATGGGGAGAAACGTGAAAACGGTCAACGCAAGGCGTAGGTAACCTTGTCAAGCTCTTGACCTCGAGGGATTGCGGAAACGGCGACAATGGAAGTAAAGCCTTTCAAAGCACTTAGGTTCGACGCTACAGTCGTGGGCAACGTGGGCGACTGCATCGCCCCGCCGTATGATGTTATTGATGCGACCCAGCAGGAGCAGTTGTACGAAAAGAGCCCGTATAACATCGTCCGCGTTACAAAGGGCAAGACGGCACCCGACGACGACGGCGAGCACAACCAGTACACTCGGGCCGCGGAGTATCTGACGCAGTGGATGGGCGAGGGGGCTCTCAGGACAGACGCTAGAGAGTCGGTCTACGGCTACGT
>CAYNQP010000133.1:2753-8581 GCA_964399325.1 uncultured Pirellulales bacterium | reverse complement strand
GCCCGGCGTGTTCATCAGGTGCTCTTGCCCGCGAATGATGTGCGTGACCTTCATCAGGGCGTCGTCCACTACGCAGGCGAAGTTGTAGGTGGGGAAGCCGTCGCTCTTGAGAATGATGAAATCGCCCAGCTCGGCGGGGTTGAAGCTGATCTCGCCGCGAACCACGTCGTTGACGATGATCGGTTGATCTTGGGGCATCGCGAACCGCACGGTCACCGTCCGGCCCTCGGCCCGGGCCTGCCGGGCCTCCTCCTCCGAGGGGGTCTGCTCCGGCCGGCGGAAAACAAAGCCGGTCTTGCGGGCCTCAGCCTCCTTCCGCAGCGCATCCAGCTCTTCGGTGGTCTCGAAGCAGTAGTACGCCTTGCCCTCGTCGAGAAGCTGCCTGACGTACTTGTCGTAGAGGTCCGGGCGCTGCGACTGCAGGTACGGTCCGTTCGGTCCGCCGGCCTCGGGGCCCTCGTCCCAGTCGATCCCGAGCCACTGCAGATCGGCCATGACCTGCTGGGCCGCGGTGGGGGTGTTGCGCTTCTGGTCGGTGTCCTCGATCCGCAGGATGAACGTCCCGCCGTTTCGTCGGGCCCACAGCCAGTTGAACAGCGCAGTCCGGCCCCCTCCGACGTGCAAGTACCCCGTCGGCGACGGTGCGAAACGTGTTACCACTGGTTCTGACACAGTCCAGGACTCCTCGATAGCCGCAAAAGTATGGAAATCGGCAGCTTACGCCGTATCGTGCCCGTTGTCAAGCGCCATGCACAGGGTTTGAGGGCCGGTGATCCATGCAACTCTGCCCGTCCACTTCTCCTGGGCTATTCACAATTCGGTTCCTTGTATTGCCACCGACTTGCGGGTACAGTAGATATGTGTGGACCGCGAGGCTCCGACACCGAGGTGGAAAGAGCCGATGATTCGGGGTTGGCTTCATGTGCGGGAGCCATTCCGGGCGGATGGTGTCAGCGGTTTGTAGATGTTCGCCACGACGGGAGGAAACGAGATGAGCCCCTACTATTCCAATTACTTGCTTCCGATGGTGTTGGGTTGCCTGGCCGTTCAGGCCTCGGGATATGCCGCAGGGGGCGACTACGAGCATTTCCTCGGCACGTATGCTTACGAGGCCACCCCGTACTGGGCAACGTTCGAGATTGCGCGGGCCAACGACGGGTTCACGGCGCGGATGCCGGACGGGTGGAAGATCGCTGACCTGAGAGCCTCCGACAACGCGCTGGTCGGCAAGGACGATGACGGTAGAGACGTCTCCGTTCAGTACGACCGCGCCAAGGAACGCTACGTACTGGCCGGGGCAACTCAGATTTCAGCCTATAGAGGAACACAGGACGTTCGGTATAGACGGGTGCTCGTCAAGGCCAAACCCATGCCGGGCAAGGCCCTGGAAGAGCAGTATGGCGTCACCGCCGCAGCGCTGGTCCGGAGTGTCCGCCGCAGCGAGCAATGGATGCATGAGTTCGACAGCCTGCATTTTGTTGCCGAGGTCACGTGGACGCGCACGCCCGCCGGGATCGAGCACCGCAAGAAGCAGGTCAAGATCGAGCACCCCGATGCGGACCTGAGCCGGGAAGGGTTCTGGGGACTCAGACCGGTTGAGAAAGGGAGCGAGGAATACGGCATCGACCGCCGGCGCTTCCGCCGGTCGGAGAACTATCCCGGAAAACACGAACGTGTGCTCATCTGGGATGGGCGGCTGCTTACCGCGTACAACAAATACTATACGCACGAGCAGGAGGACTATTTCATCGATCCCGAGCTTGGCAATCGAGGGACGACGCTATTGGGCGGTCTGGCTTGGCCCAGGTCGCAGGCCCAGAAATACTGGTGGTGGGGCGATGTGGAGCACGAGATCAACCGCGACGACTGGGACGGCCGAGCGGAGGACTTCGTGCTGACGGGCAAAGATGAGTATTGCGGTGTCTCCTGCTATGTGCTCGAATGCCTTCCCAAGGAGTTTCGTCGCGTCCGCCGTTGGTACGTGGGCATCGAGGACGGTCGGTTGCGGGGCAACCTGGTTTATGAGCAGGGACAGCTTACCTGGGAGTATTGGACAGATCAATATCAACAAGTGCAGTCGGGATGGTGGTTTCCGACGGTTCAGGGGTATCACCATTTCGCACGTCGCGCCACGGCGGCGGACGAGGCCGAAGACGCCACGCGTGAAGACGGGCTCGACCATTTCATTGCCTCATGCCGTGACATTCGCGTCACATCCGTCGAAGTCAACCAGCCGCTTACCGATGAGCAGTTCGAGATGGAATTCAAAGAGGGTGTCAAAGTCGCCGACCTGCGCTTCGGCGGCATGGTAACCTACCGGTACAAGAAAGGCATGACCGATGAGGATTGGGAACAGATTCGCCGGGAGGCCCTGCAACGGGCCGAGCGCGACGTGGCACGCACGCGTGCCCTCGATGCGCGTATCGGCCAGGAGTCGCCCGCGTTCCCCATTTCGAGCAAGTGGCTGAACTCGGAGCCTCTGACCTGGCAGAGCCTGCGCGGCAAAGCCGTGGTCCTGCAGTTCTGGGGCATTGGGTGCGGACCGTGCCACAACTACATCCGTTTCCTTGGCGCGGCCGGGGAAGATGCCGATGTCATCATGATCGGCGTCCATGTGCCGGAGGACGACATGGATGCGGTGAAGGAACTCATGGCCAAGTATGAGGCTGACGGCCCGATCTGCGTGGACGTGCCGGCCGATAGTCCGGGGCAGGGATTCGGATCCTTCAGCGGCTGGTTCGGCGTCAAGGGCATCCCTTCCTGGTGCGTCGTCGGGCCCGACGGCAAAGTCGGCGGCCATTCCATGACGCCCCATGAAGCCTTTCAGATAGCCCGCAAGAGCCTCGCGACCCCCGAGAACTGAGATCATCAAGGGCAGAGAAGACGGCGTCAATCTTCGCCTGCTGCCGGATGGACCGAGGCGCGGGCCCGCGACGCGCTGCAGTGACTATTCCGTAGGCATTCTCACGTTCGAGTGGATAAGATCATCAAGGGATTCACCCTGGTGCCCGAATGATACAGGCAACAGAGCCACAGCCTGCCAGTTTGTAGGCCTTATTCACGTAGAATTCGGTTCCACGCTTCTCAACCGCTCCAGCGTAGACGCTGCCGATTAGCTTTGCGTTCAGCGAGTCTTGCAGAGTGTGCACGGCACACCATTCTCGTATCCGCGGCCGCAGACCAGGGCTGCGATACGAATTCGGCGGCGCGGTTCGTCGCCACTCCTCTGTATTCCCGATGTTCTACGTTCCGGAACAAAACCATTGGTGTGCCGTGCACACCCTATGTCTCTGGGATGGTCACCTCCCTTGATGATACCGCTGTCAAAGAGCCTGCGTCCGTCACCATAAACCTGGAAAGTAATAGAGCCTTTGCCGTCTGTTTTGTCATCCATGCCCACCTGGGCCCTGAAATGCTCCACCTTACCGTCGAGCTGGACGTGCAGCACACTTTTGGCATGCGTACCCACGCCTTGTTCGAAGGTCCGGCCGGACATGGCCAAGGGCTTGCCTTGAACGGATTTGTCAATCTGAGCCTCACCCCATCCCTGGCGCATCACGGACAAGTCCATATCAGACAACCAAGCCGTCTCTTGAGCGAACGAGGTTGAACGGAGTAGCATGAGGTATGACAAGATGACCAGCGACGGCATGGTTGCTTGGACGGTACGCATTTCCATCTCTCCCATTCTCTGTTCGCGAAAGGAAGAGGTCGGGCACTTTGTCTCTGTCTGTGAACCATGGATTCAGGTGAGGACATCTGTAAGGTCTCCGGCGGCCTTCTTCGCCGCTCGGACTACCGCCTTGAGAAACGATGACTTTATGGACTCGGCGGCCAGCGCCGCTTTGACCGGAGGTGAGTTTTCCAGAGCGCGCATGATCCGTCGCAAGGCCCGATGGCTGAACTTGCCAGGGTCGTCGAGAATGAGATCGGCCAATCTCCCCCGTTCTATGGCCATGGCGACTCTCTGGTCAAAAACGGTTTCCGGCACGAGCACTCTCTGCGGACGAGACCTCATCGTTGCCGCGCCCGTCGCGCAGACCGTACTACAGACCCCGCATCCGAGGCAAATCTCTGCATTGCAGGCAGCCAACCTTACCGGCTTGCCTCCCTCAGTCGTCTCATCGATCCTTAGTGCTTCCACCGGACATGCCTTGACACACGCGCCGCACCCGGTGCACTTCGAACGGTCGATATCCACGATCCAATTCGACGTGACAATGCCCGGATGAAGATCAAAGGTCTTCAAGGCCCTCATCACGTGACAGCCACAGCCACAGCAATTGCAGATGAAGGTCACCTTGCGCTGCACATTGTCCCCCGTCTGGGCCAGACCCGCCTCCTTGCACTTGCCCAGAATCTTCATCGCCTCGTCCTTCGTGATGGATCGGGCAATCCCATTCCGAATGAGGCTCTCGGCCGCGTAGTTGAAGGTGAGGCACGTCTCTTCAGGTCTGTCGCAAGCCTGTCCCAGATGTTGCGCCGCATGGTGACACTGGCAAAGCCCTACGGATACCGCGGACGCCGACGAGACAATATAGGTGGCCCGTTCCCAATCGAGGATCTCGGTAGCGTCATTCTCCGGGAGGGTCTCCTCTCGAACGAACGATCGAAACAGTTGTGTCTTCCCATGAAAATGGCTGCGGGCGAACCTATCGGTTTCGTAGAAGTAGTCCTCAAAGAGATGCGCGAGTTCCTTCATCGGGATGTCGGGCCGTGTGCGCATGAACGTGAGTTCGAAGAAGCCAATCACCACCGGCGACAAGGTGAAGTAGCGTCGGCTTCGGTGCTCGATATCAAATACGAGTCCCCGGCCGGCCATATCCGTCAGGTGACCGCTCAGTTCATGGCTGGGGATCTTCAGGTTCTTCGATAAGGTCTCGAGGGAGGTGAAACTGTGTGGGAGTCTCGCCGCCAATATGGCATCTTCAGGAGAGAACAACGTCTTCAAGATCCTCGTCAAGGTCGGGGAATCAGGCGCCCGCTGGACTTTTGCATCGAGATGCCGCTGCAGAAAACGATACGATTGCTCGGGGTGATTGATGTGACCCATATCATCATCCTTGGCCTATTGATTCCGAACCTGAACGCCACCAAGTCTATATGCTCACCTGATCCACATGCAAGAAGAAAGGCGCCGGAGCAGGCTAAGAGCCAAAGGGGGCAGGTTACTTTTCTCGGTCTCAAAGAGCACCGTTGTCTGCGATTCCATCGTCGTATTGTAGGGGCAAGCTGGCGGAACGACAAGGAGGAGAGAAGTCAAAAGGGAAAAGTGAGAAGGCAAGAAGGGGGCAGGGACAAGACGGGCCCAAGCGTGCCAAACAAACCCCATCTTCTGTGTTTCCGGCCTGAGAACGAGGGTCGGGGGTGGCGGGACAGAAAGGGGCCTCCGGGGCGAGTAGACGGGATTGCGCCGGCTGCGTGACAGTGCAACGGTGGGGCGGCCCACCGGGCGATTTTGGCCTGGCCCCTCGACGGCACTCGGGGCGGCTACTATTCGGTGGACACGTGCGGGCTCCTGGCGGTAAGATGGGCGGCGATTCATCCTTGAATCCCCAGCGATTGGACTGGTCGCGCCGCGTCGCGCTGTATGCCGCGGCATCGCGAAAATACGGAGTGGTTGGGATATGGAAGACGACAAGGACTCATCGCCGACCCAGGCCAGCAGGCCAACCTCTGGGCCGAGCGACCCGAGATCGTTGAGTGGCTTGCCACCCCGCCTGAACGAGACAGGCAGCAGGGCCACGGCCAGCCGATGCAAAGGAGGAACATGGACATGTCCGCATTGAACATCACGCGTCGTAGTCTCCTCAAAGCGTTGGGCATGG
>CAYNQP010000133.1:0-2743 GCA_964399325.1 uncultured Pirellulales bacterium | reverse complement strand
GGCAGGGGCAGTGCTGTCGAACTGGACGCGGCCGCTGGCGGCGTTTGCCGGCGAAGCGACCGGTCGGAAACCGAATTTCGTGATCGTCTTCTGCGACGATCTGGGCTACGGCGACTTGGCCTGCTACGGACACCCGACGATCCGCACGCCCTACGTCGACCGCATGGCGGCCGAGGGGCAGAGATGGACGGACTTCTACGTCGGGGCCTCGGTCTGCACGCCGAGCCGGGCGGCTCTGTTGACCGGCCGACTGCCGATCCGCAGCGGCATGTGCAGCGACCGCCGGCGGGTGCTCTTTCCCGATTCGGCCAAAGGTCTGCCGCAAAGCGAGATCACGCTGGCCGAGGCGCTTAGGCCGCAGGGTTACGCCACCGCCTGTGTCGGCAAATGGCACCTGGGCCATCTGCCGCAATATCTACCCACGAACAACGGCTTCGACTCCTACTTTGGCATTCCTTACAGCAACGACATGGACCGCGTCGGCGGCCCGGGCCGACAGGCATTCTTCGATCCGAAGGTCGAGTACTGGAACGTCCCGCTCATGCGCGACGAGAAGATCGTCGAGCGACCCGCCGACCAGAACACCATCACCAAGCGCTACACCGAGGAGGCCGTGCAATTCATCCGCAAGAGCAAGGACAAGCCCTTCTTCCTGTACCTCGCGCACAATCTGCCGCACGTGCCGCTGTTCACTTCCGACGAGTCTCGCAACACGAGCCTGCGCGGTCTGTACGGCGACGTCGTCGAGGAGATCGACGCCGGCGTCGGTCGCATTCTGGAGACACTGAAGGCCGAAGGGCTGTCGGAGAATACCTATGTCGTTTTCACGTCCGACAACGGTCCCTGGCTGTCATACGATCAGCACGGCGGCTCCGCTGGTCCGCTACGCGAGGGCAAGGGCTGCACGTACGAAGGCGGTATGCGCGAGCCCTGCATTATGTGGTGGCCGGGCACGATCAAGCCGGCGGTGATCCACGACATGGGCGCGACGATGGACCTGTACACGACGATGCTCGAGCTGGCCGGGGCCGAGGTCCCGACGGACCGCGTCGTCGACGGGCTCGATCTGCGGCCGGTCCTGTTCGGTACGGGCCCCAGCCCGCGCGATACGATGTTCTACTACCGCGGCGCCCAGCTCTACGCCGTGCGCAAGGGTCCGTACAAGATCCACTTCACCACAAGAACCGGCTTTGGCCCCGACCGGCCGGTCAAGCACGACCCGCCCCAGCTCTACCACCTCGGCCACGACCCCTCGGAGAAGTACGACATCGCCAAGGACCACTCCGACGTCATCGCCGCGATCATGAAAGAGGTCGAAAGCCACCGCCGTACGCTGAGCCCCGCCCCCGACCAACTCGCCGAACGCATTCGGAAAGGCTGATGGCAATCGCTATTATATCCCGATGAACTCAACGCACCCTTTGCCCCCCACACCGTCTATTCTCGCCACGGCCGCCGAGGAAGAAGAGCATTGCCCCTAACGGCGACAATGAATGGCCAGGACCCGGTCCCCGTCCGTCATATCCGTTCCTCATTCCCGGGAAAATTCCTCATGCGTTTGCCTGGCATAGAATCTTTTCACTCCCGGCACCAACACGAGCAGGATGATCAAAAACCCGTCAGCGGCCGTGATGTACTGGATTGGCCACTTGAAACCAATCAGCAATCCTTGGACGATTAGCCAGATGGCCAGCGTCAAGCCGAGCCCCAGCGTTCCTGTCCAGGCCCAGTGATGTCCGCTCCAGCGGGATAAGGCCTCGGCCCAACTCCAGGTGGGCCGGGCCAGAAGGCCGTAGGTCAGGAGCAGAGGCGCCAGTCCCATCACGGCCAGCAGGAATAGGCCGGGGAGGATGAAATCAGACACGGGTAAGAGAGGCAACACATCGGTCAGTCCCAGCGAGCCGCCCGCCGGGTCAGTGAGCATGGCAATACCGCCGTACAAGCCTCCCACCGCCAGGAAGGCAAGCAAGAAAAGGAGTAGCCAGAGTATCAAGGGACGCTGCACGTTGTGTTGTTCTCCTTTCTTACGAACGGGGGCTTTCGGCCGCTGTCTTATCGACCGACGGTGCCCCCACTGGCAAATCGGCGTCGAAGAGTATGTCGAAAGCCGGTAGCCGGATGTCCCAGGATCAGGATTATGGACGGCTTATTGCCGGCCGGCACACCCAGGCTCTGGCATAGCGTTTTGTTCCGTTGGAGAATGGGCGTAGCGCCGCCGGTGATCGTGCTGCCCAGGCCGAGGGATTCGGCGGCCAACATGGCGTAGGTGCACGCGATGGTGGCATCGGCGGGGTCGGCATAGGGCGAGTGGTGGAAGATGAGCAGCGCCGGTGCCTCGTAGAAAAGCGGGTCGCGGCCTTCGCGATGGCCTCGCACGTACGTTTCCGCCAGGGGGCGCACGAAGTGGGCGAACATGTCGTACTTCGCCTTACTGACAAAGGGGCGCATCATTGTGAGCAGCCACGGCTTGAATATCTTGAGGAATCCCTCATAGCCTTTGATCACTTCGGCGGCGATGCGTTGTACTTCCTCTGGGCCACGGATCGTTACGCAGCCGATGTCCCAGGGTGGAATACCCATGGGAGCCGTCGCCGCCATCTCGATGATGCGATCGAGAAGCTCCGGGGCCACTTCCCGGTCACTGAATCGGCGAACGCTGCGGCGGGACTGCATCAGGGCGGCCAGTTCATCCGCTCCGGCTTTCTTCTCCTGGGCGGGCAGCGGCAGCAGGTCGTCTGGGGAG
>CAYNQP010000132.1:0-8630 GCA_964399325.1 uncultured Pirellulales bacterium | reverse complement strand
ATCTGGCCATCGCACAAGACATTTGTTTCGGTCGCAGTCCAGATCCTTCACGGCGCTACGCTCCGTTCAGGATGACAAGACGCGCGAGAAGTTTCCCGAATCCGTCTGACACGTACAAATCAACATATTGAATTGTCACGCAGATAGCAAGTACCCAAACACTGTAAATGCGCTATTTTATCTCGCCTCCATCAAGTAGCTGCTTCCTGAACACTGTATCTTGTGCAGGCAACCGAGGATATGGCGGCGCGATGAAAGGAAGAAAAGTCTGATCCATGCGCATGTCATGCGGTGCATTCGATGAGTCTGTGAGGTGCGGAGCGCTACTGTTGCGTTTGTTGCTGTCGTCTTGAAGCAGCAGACGTGGCGATTCCAGGTTCAAGATTTGCGTTATGGCGTCTTGATGCGCTTGACGGTGGCGATTCGTCCGTTCCATTTGCACAGCCAGGTGTCGAATAGCACTTGCTGGCCGCTGGCTTCCTGGTTGAGCTGGAAGATCGTACTCTTGCGCCAACCGACGATCTCGTCGCTGACTTGTTGTGCAAGGTGCTCGGGCAGCTCGAAGCCCGACAGTTCCAGGGGGTCGGTGCGCAAGCGATAGAGCGAGACGGTGCCTTGTTCGGGATCGTAGACGAACTTACTGTCGTTCAGGATGAAGCCGGCTGGCCCTTGCTGCATCCACCCGGAGAAAAAGAGCTTACGATCGGGCGGGAGCGGCGCGAGGGCGTTCGCGCCCTCGAAGCCGATGGCGTCGGTATCGAATCCCAGCAGGCTCAATATCGTGGGCGTCAGGTCCGCCGAGTTTACCGGCTCGTCGATGCGCGTGCCGGGGGCGATCAGCAACGGCGCCCGCAGGCACATGGGAATGTGCAACACTTCTTCGTACGCGACGCGCTCGTGCCCCTGGATGTGATGCTCGCCGAAGGCCTCGCCGTGATCTCCGACCACGCAGAAGATGGTATTGTTCGTGAGATTGAGATTGGCCAGCTCGACGTCCAGGGCCTCCAGAAAGCGGTCGGTGTAGGCGATGGTCTGCTCGTAGCGCAGCGCCGGGGTCGCGGCCATGTCGCCGAACCAGGCGGGTACATAGTACGGGTCGTGGGTGACCGAGCACATCAGCACGAGCAGGAAAGGCCTGGTATCGGCCTTGATCCATTCGGCAACTGGTTCCAGCAGGGCAAACTCGTCGCAACCCAGGTAGCCGACGAAGCTGTCAGAGTTGGCCAGGTCCTCGCGGGCGCGGAATTCGTCGAACCCGAGGTTGTGGACCAGGCCCGGGCGCGCCTCGAAGGTCCCCTTGGCCGACTGGAAGAAGGCCGTTCGGGCCCCCATGCCCTGGCTCAGAATCGTCGCGAGGCTGGCGTAGGGCTTTCTGGCGGGGATGGTTTCGGCGATATCCTGACACGCCGAGGGGACGCGCCCCGTCAGGAGGGCGAACAGCGCCTTGGTCGTGTGGGTCACGGCCGAGCGTGCCTGCGTGAACGACGCCCCCTGCGCGGCCAGCGTCCGCAGGTAAGGGGTCGGCTCGCCCTCTGAGCCGCAGCCCCAGCCGACTTTGTCGGCCTGACTTGCCGCCAGTGAGGTGCCGCCGTGCTGGACGCCTTCGAGGACGACGATCACGACGTTCTGGCTGATACGTTGGGGTTCGAATGCGATCTCGGTCTGGTCGGCGCGCGGCAACCGGCGCGTGGCGTTCTTGAAATCCTCCCTGACGAGGTGTCGATAGCGCGGCAGCAGGAAAGCCAGCACGGCCCGCGATTGGCAGTTGAAGCGAATCCCCGCCGCGGCGATGTGCGGCGAACCCAGGGTCCGGCCGGCCGCGTAGCCGAGCAGGGCCACACAGATGACGGCCATCGATGCCGTGATCCTCACCGTGAAGGTGTTGCGCTCGAACTTAGGCGGCGCCGGTCTGGCCAGCACGGAGAAGAAGAAAGCCAGTGCCACCGCCGCGGGAAGGAGCAATAGGGTAGCCGCTACCGGTGTGGCGGCGAGGTTCTTCCCGACGAGCTGGAGTATGTCGATCGGGTCGCGGAACAGGGGCAGCAGCTCCATGGGCAAAATCTGCGTGCCCGTTCGGATCACCCAGGCGGCGTTCATGACCGACCAGGTGCAGACCACCGCGGCCGCCATTGTGGTGGCGCGCACGACCCATGTCTTGGGCCAGCGGTAGCAGATCAGCGTGAGGGCCAATTCGATCGTCACGAGCACGGCGATATCCGTGAGAATCCAACCGGGGTATTCGCGCAGCAGCCCGTAGTAGATCGCGTGATAGAGCTTCACGACGAGACTGCAGAACAGGGCCCCAAATATGAGGACACTGTAGGCGCGCGGAACCATCGCCCTGTACAGGGCACGGCCCCATTCCAGCCAAATCCGTCCGCCTTGCGATCGCATGGGCTCGGTATCCATGGGCAGACAGTACTATAAGTGGCCTCATGCCGCAAGTTCGTTCGCCCGGACCACCCCGCTCGGGAGGTCTGGAGTCATCGCCAATGGCTTGCCTTACTCGGTCTTTTTGCTCTTCTGTGTGAATAGGTCGTAGAGGATGGGCATCACGATCAGGGTCAAGACGCCGGAGACGAGAATGCCGCCGACCGCGGCGATGCCGACACCGTTGCGTATCTCGGCCCCGATGCCTCTGCTCAAGGCCAGCGGGAGCATGCCCAGGACCGCCGCCATGGTAATCATGGCAATCGGACGGAACCGCTCGCAGGCCGCCGTAATCATGGCCTTGTGTCGTGGGATGCCCTCGGCCACGTGCACGTTGAATTGGTCCATGATGAGGATAGCGTTGTTGACGACAATGCCCATCATCATCACGACGCCCATCAGCACGAACATCGAGATACTGTAGCCGGTCAATGCCAGTGCCCACATCACGCCGATCAGCGCCAGTGGGATGGTCACGAGGATCAGCCAGGGCTGCTTGAACGACTCCAGGATGGCCGCCAGGGTCAGTATCACCAGGACCACGGCGATCAGGCCGGCCTCTCCGAAGGCCGTGTTGGCCTCCGCCATTGTCTCGTACATTCCTGAGAAATTGTAGTTGTATCCGGGAGGGAACTGCCCCTTGCTGTTGAGGTCGCTGCTGAGGCGATTGACGGCAGTGCCGAGCGGCAGATCGGGTCCCAGGTTGGCAAAGACCTTCGAGGCCCGGCGTTTGTCCTTGCGGATAATCTGGATCGGAGCCGTGCGCGGTTCGATCGTTGCGAGGTTTGAGAGCACCATCGGCTGGCCCGGCGCGCCGGCAAACAGGAACCGGCGCACCTGATCCGTACCGTCCTGGTCGGCCAGTTTCACCACGATATCGTAGTTGCGGTCGCCTCGTTTGAATGTGCCGGCCTTGAGACCTGCGAGGTTGGCCCGCAGCGTCATGCCGAGCCCCACGGCTGGGATCCCCAGGTCTGCCAGGACGGCGCGGTCGGGTAATATCGCCAGCTCGGACTTGCCGATGCGTACGGTCGTGTCGGCATCTTGAAAGCCGGCGATTCCATCAGCAAATCCCTGCGCGCGCAGCGCCAAGGCGTCCAGTGTTGCCAGCTCCTGACCTGTAATCTCCAGTACGATGTCGGTGTTCTGACCGCCGACGACGGAGGGCAGGGTCACGGTCACGATGCACTCGGGATAACCGGCCAGCCGCGACCGAACCTCCTGTTGGAGATCCTCGCTCGACAAGGTCCTTTGGTCGCGGTCGGTAAAGACCAGGAGAAGCTGGGCCAGGTAGACGCCTTCGCTGGATTGCCCGATGACCCCTTCGACCTTGCCGACAGAGCTGAGCACGTGCTTGAGTTCGGGCGTGCCCTCGAGTCTGGCCTCGATGTCGCGCACGCGGTCCAGGGTCCTATCCAAATCGTAGGTTGTCGGATACTCGAGCTTGACGAACAACGTGGCCTGGTCGGGCTCATCAACGAACCCAAACCCCACCTTGCCAGCCAGCGACAGGGCGTGCACGAACATGACAAAAGTCAGCGCCAGTACCCCCAACGCGGCCAGGCGATGCTGCTCGTTGAAACGCAACACGGCCCGGTATCGGCCGATGACCCAACTGAGGAACCGGTTGAAGCCGGTTTCCATGCGGGCCAGTCCCCCTCTATTCTTGTTGCCGCCGGGCTTGAGCAGCATCGCACACAGGATGGGCGTCAAGGTGAAGGAGATGAACAGCGACACCGCGGTCATAATCAACATGCTCATGGCCAGCGGTCTCATGAACTGCCCGATTATGCTGCCCATGGTGGCGATGGGAAAGAGCACGACGATATTGGTCCCGGCGCTGGCCAGCACCGCCACGGCCACTTCCTTACTGCCGAGGCGCGCGGCTTCTTTGGGGTCGCCGCTCTTTTCGAGCCGCTTGACGACGGCCTCCAGCACCACGATGGAGTTGGTCACCAGGATGCCGACGGACATGCCGATCGAGATCAGCGTGGAGACGTTCAGGGTGTAGCCAGCCAAATGCATGAAGAACAGGCCGATGATAATGGTCAGCGGCATGGTAATCGCCACCACCAGCGTCGAGCGCACATTGTACAGGAAGAAGAAGAGAATGGCGGCTGTCAGTACGATGCCCTGACCGACATTGACCCAGGCGCTCTGGATCGAGGATTCGATGAACCGGCCATCGTCGTTGACCCACACCAGTTCCATGCCGCCGGGCAGCTTGTCGTTGAGTTCGTTCATAGCGGCTCGGACCCGGCTGACCACACGCACCGCGTTGGCCTCGGCTTTCTTGACGACCCTGATATAGATGCAGGGCCCGCCGTCGATGGCGGCCTTCTGACGCAGTTCTTCCGTGGCCGTGACAACCCGGCCGATGTCACGCACGTAGCATCGCTGGCCGTTCTCGTTGGCGATCTCCAGCTCGCCGATATCGGCGACAGTCTTGAATTCGGCGTCAAACTTGACGGAGTACTCGCGTCCGTTGTCCTGGAGGCGGCCGGACGGGATCGTGCGAACTCCCTGCTGCACCGCCTGCACGACCTCCATGCTGGACAGGCCCTTGCCCGCCAGTGCTTCTCGGTCCAACTCGACGTGGATCTCGCGCTTGGCGCCGCCGATCAACTCGACGTTGGCCACGCCGGAAAGGACGGTGAGGCGATCGCGCAGCGTGTTGTCGGCAAAATCGTACAGCTCGTCCAGAGACGCATCACCGGTTAGCGCCAGGTTGATAATCGGTTTGGCGTTGATATCGAACTTCAGGATCTTGGGGTCTTCCACATCCGCGGGGAACTCCGACGCAATCAGGTCGAGTTTCTCACGCACGTCGGTCGCGGCGATGTCCACATTCACATCCAACTCGAATTCGAGCAGGGTCTGGCAGACGTTCTCCATGCAGGCCGAGCTGACGTGCTTGAGCCCGTCGATGGTCACGACCTGGTCCTCGATGCGCTTGGCGATGTCGGTCTCGATCTGCTCCGGACTGGCGCCGGGATAGATCGTGGTTACCGTCAGATAGGGCACGTCCATTTTCGGCATCAGCTCGACGCCCATCTTCCGATAGGCGTTGACACCCAGCAGAGACAGGGCGATGATCAGGCAGCCCATGGCGATGGGTCTTCGGATAGAGGCATCGGACAAGAACATTACTTCGCCTCCTGCTGGATGACAACCGGCGTGCCGGCCTCAATCATGTACTGGCCTATCGTTACCACGGGCGCCGCTTCTTTCAGGTCCCCGGCGCGAATCTCGGTCCAGCCGTCGGACTCGATGCCCGTCTCGACCGGAACCGCGCGAGCCGCGTCATTTTCGACGACAAAGACGACGGAACGACCGCCGCGTTCCTGGAAGGCGGCCGAGGGCACGCCCAGACCCTGGCGGCTCTCCAACACCACGACAATCTGGGCCATGGCGCCGGAAGTCACACCCGCGGGCGGATCGCGCAGGACGCACTTGATTTCGAAGGTTCGCAATTTGGGCTGAATCGTCGGGCTCTTGTACGTGATGACCTGACGGCCGACGTCGATGCCGGACACGTTGATCCTCATCGCGGTTTGCCCCGGCACGACGGAAGCGTAGTATGGCGCCGGCAGGAACGCGGCCACTTCCACCACGGACGTGTCGTCGATGCGCAAGACCGCCCGGCCGGGGCTGCCCATCTCGCCCGGCTCCTGCAAGCGGAGGCTGACCTTCCCGCTGATCGGCGCCGAGACCACCGCGTCGGCAAGGTCCTTCCGGGCCATCGCCAACTCGGCCCGGCTCTGGTCTTCCTTCGCGGCCGTCAGGTCCACCTGGGCCTCGGCCAGCTTCCGGGCCGCTTGAAGCTGTTGATACCGTGACTGCTGTTGCTCGAAGGCGTCCGTGGTGACCGCCTGCTTTTCGAGCAGCCGCTGGAAGCGGTTGTAGTCGAGTTCGGCCTTGTGCAGGTCCACGTCAATCTTCTCAAGATTGGCGACTGCCTCCCGTCGGGAGCACTGGGCAACCGTCGTCGCATGTTGTTTGATCTGCAAGCTCCGCTCCAGGTTCGCGGCATCGGTTTGGAGGAGCTTCGTCCGTCCGGCGATAACCGCGGCGCCTTCGTCGACGAAGATGGCTTCGATCGTCCCGGGTATCCGTGGCGAGACCATCGCAAAGCTCTTGGTCTCCACGTTGCCCTGGACCACGAGGGTCCGCTCGAACTCGCGGGTGGCCGCTGCGGTGGTAACCACGGTGGTGCGTTTCTGCGCGCTCGCCCGTTCGGGGGCGCCGCTCTCCTGGGCGCCGGCCCGTTGCTGATACAGGAGGTAGCCTCCCGCCGCGACGCAAGTGATCGACACCAGGCCGACAAGGACCTTGCCTATCGGTTTGGATTTGGCTGACTTCGTATCATTCTTAGGATTGGCCGTCATGATTTGGTTCCTCGTAGTCGATTCTGGTCTTTCCCATCACGTTCAATAGCGTCGCGGTGCTGACCTGGTACTGAAAGCGTGCGTTGATCGCCTGCGCGTGGGCGCGGTCGCGCCCGGCCGTGACGTCCAGCAACTCGGACGAGCCGACCAGGCCTTCCTGCCATTGCTGCCGGGTATCGGTGAAACGCTGTGACGCCGCATCGAAGGCGTTCTGCGCCAGCGTGACCTGTTCCTGCGCCGTCGCCACCATCAGATGGGCTTTCATCACTTCTAAAATAACGGCCAGAGAGGCTTGTTCACGTTCAAGGAAGCTCTCTTCACGGTGCTCTCTGGCCGCTTTGTACGCGTTGATGTTCGCAAATCCATTGAACAGGGTCATCGTCCCGGTCAGCCCGTAGATCCACTCAATCGAGCCGGCGCCGAAGTCGTCGATTGCCTCGGGGCGGTAGACGAATCCGAACAGCTTCGGCAGGAAATCCGCCAGCGCGATCTTGACCTGCTCTCTTTGAATCTCGACGTTGCGATCCGCGATGCGCAGTTGCGGATGGCAGAGCAAGGCCTCCAGGACCAGCTCCTCCAGGCTCGCGGCCGGCGGGTCCAAAGGCGTCTCGACCCGTAGCGTGATCGGTGCCAAAGGCGACAGACCCATAGCCGCCAGCAAGCTCGCTTTGGCTTGCCGCAGGCTCCGTTGCGTCCGGTTGCGCTCGATCTGTCGGGCCTGCACCAGGACCTTGGCCTGGTCCGCCTGCCACGGCCGGACCAACCCTTCCTGAGCCAGGGCCCGCAGCTTCTTCTCCAACTCGACCGCCGCCGCCAACTCGCTGTCCAAGGCCTGCCCGGCTTCCTCCAGCGACAAGCACTGGAAGTAATCCACCGTAACCTGCAGAACGGTCATTTGTCTGGTGTAGTCCGTGACCAACTCGGCAATCTCCGCGCCCCGTTTGCGCATCGAGTATAGGAACCACGTGGCCGGGTTGAAGATCGATGCGTTGGCTTGCCAGGTGAGACTGCGGACCTTCTCGATCCTGATGGGGTCCGTGTCCGGAAGCTCGATGGAGATCGTCGGATCGAACTCGTAGTGCATATAGCTCAAATCGAGCGTGGGCAGGAAATTCGCGAAGGCGATCTTACGATCCAGCCTGGCGATACGCGCCTGAATCTCCGCGCTTCTGACGTTGAGGTTGTTTTCCAGCGCGATGCGTATGCAGTCCTCGAGGCCGAGCGCTCTCTCGGGCGCGACGGTCTCGGCTGTCTTCTCCGCCAACGCCTGCCGATAGTCCCGCGCATGCTCGGCGCGCACCTTCTCGCCGTCAAACGACCGACAACCCGTTGCCGCTACGATGGCGATGACAACGACGCATGATATGGCTATGGTTCTGAACATGGTTCTGGTTCTATGCATGCAAGATTCCTCTGAAGAACAGCTCCTCTATACCGGCGACTCTCTGCTCCAGCGCGTCTTCCTCTGCATCCTGGGCCGCGGAGAAGACGATTGCGCGTAACGCCGCGTCCAGGGCCAGGGCCGCCACGCGCGGGTCCATGGTGCGAAAGACCCCTTTGCGGACTCCCGAGGCAAAGACCTGTCTGAGCATCGTCTGCAAGGTTTCGTGCACCTCGACGGCGGTCTCACTGAAATGGGCCGTGCCGAGGTGGGTCAGCGGCCCCTGGTTGGCCTGGAGAAAGAGTCGGATGGCCGCGGAGTTCTCGTGGAAGATGCGAATGCTGGCCCCGATGAAGCCGGCAAGTTTCTCTTTTTCGCCCGCCTCGCCCTTCAGGATCGGCCTCACCAGCGACAGCACGTTGCCGGCGACG
>CAYNQP010000131.1:7819-8639 GCA_964399325.1 uncultured Pirellulales bacterium | reverse complement strand
GCCGCCCTGCTGCCGCCTGACCGGCCTCGGTATCTCATGGGGGTCGGCATGCCGGCCGATATCATCGCGGCTGTCAGGGCTGGCATCGATATGTTCGACTGCGTCCTGCCCACGCGAAACGGAAGAAATGCCTTCGCCTTCACCCGCCAGGGCCCACTGCGGCTTCGCAACAATGCCCATATCAGCTCGGCCGATCCCCTCGAAGCCCAGTGTGATTGCTACACCTGCCGACACTTCACCCGAGGGGCGATCAGGCACTTCTTCAACTGCGGCGAGATGCTGGGCCCCATCTTGCTGTCGCTCCACAATCTCAGGTTCTATCAGCGATTGATGTCCGACATCCGAGGGCACATCGAAACGGGCGACTTCGCCCGCTGGGCGGCAGAGGAACTCACCCGGCAGACCCGTGTCCTGTAAATTGCCGGTCGGAGGCGGTTTTCGACCGCCAAATACCATTTGAATTTGACAATTCCCCCCCCGCTGTATACGCTATCGCGAATATACTTGAGGCCTTGAAAGGAACTACTTATGGAGTATACGTGGATATTGGCCCAGACGGACACGGCTCCGGCTCCCTCACGAGTCGGCGCGCAGCCCCTGACCGGGGAAGAGCAGACCACTAGCAGCACCACCATCCCACAGGACCCCAACGACCCTGGGGCGGGCGGAGGCAGCCAAGGCTCGACGTTTCCCGTGCAGCTTGTGTTCCTGGCGCTGATATTCGTGGTCATGTATGTGTTCATGCTGCGCGGGCCCCGCAAGCAGCAGCAGAAACACAAGCAGATGGTCCAGACGCTCACCAAGAACGACCGCGTTCGAA
>CAYNQP010000131.1:0-7719 GCA_964399325.1 uncultured Pirellulales bacterium | reverse complement strand
CGCTCTGGATGCGACGATCGAGGGCCTCAAGGAGAAGCTCTCCAGCGCCGGTGTGTTCATGCTGCGCGGGCCCCGCAAGCAACAGCAGAAACACAAGCAGATGGTCCAGACGCTCACCAAGAACGACCGCGTTCGAACAATTGGGGGGATATTGGGAACCATCGTGGATGTCAAAGGTGACGAAATCACTCTCAAAGTGGACGAATCCAACAACACCAAAATAAAGGTCAGCACATCGGCGATTGGCAAGAACCTCACCCACGAAGGTAAGGATTAAGCTCCGGTCGCAGATGACCGAAGAAGAACCGATGGTGGAGACAAACTGAGCAGGAAAACCCTATGACTAAGAATCTGATGCCAAAGAGCGTTTTGATTGTCATTCTGGTGGCCATTGCCTTATGGACACTCTACCCCCCCAGCAAGACCCTGAAGCAGGGCATCGATCTGGCCGGCGGAACGAGCATGATCTACGCCATCGATCCTGAGGGCCTGGGCCCGGCGGAAGAGAAGGACCTCGCTCAGAAGATGATCAACGTCCTGCGACGACGCATCGATCCGGCCAACATCCAGAACTTGGTCTGGCGGCCTCAGGGCAACCTGCGGTTCGAAATACAGGTGCCTTTGGCCAACAAGGAAACGCAGCTGCGGCGTGCCAAATACGAGGCCGCGTTGAACGCCCTGCTCCGCAAGAATGTCAACGCAGCGACGATCATGCGCGCCTTGCTGCAGCCTGCGGAGCAGCGCCGTGAGGATCTCACGACCTACGCCCAGAACGATCCCAACCGGCTGGAGATTCTTACCGGACTGGCCTCGGTCTACGATGAGCGCGTCCAGTCGCAAAACCAGCGAGACGCTCTGGATGCGACGATCGAGGGCCTCAAGGAGAAGCTCTCCAGCGCCGGTGTGGACATGGATCGCATTGAAGCCAACAGAAGAGACTGGATCAAACTCGGCGATGAGGAATTGACCAAGACGTTACAGGATTTCCTCGGTTCCGAGGCCCAGGTTGGGACCGCAACCGAGTACGTCGCGACGTACAAAGAACAAGTGGACGTCCTCAACCAACTCACGATGGAAGGCGGCTTAAACGACCGCTACCAGGCGGCCAAACGCAAGCTGGACGAACTCAACCTCACGCAGGACCAGATGACATATGCCCTTCAGCTCCCGGAGAAATCGTCCCAACGCGTCGATCGCCTCGAGAGTCTCAAGGTGGAGTTCCCGGATCGCGCCGCCGATATCGACCGCGTCGTGACGGCCTTCAACGCGTATCGCCCGTTCCAAGGCCAGCTCGATGATCCGAGGGACCTGCAGCGCATGCTCAAAGGCGCCGGCATCCTGGAGTTCCGTGTCCTGCCCACCCAGGGGCGGTCGGAACTCAGCGCCACGGAGATCGAGCGCTACGTCCAGACACTGACCGAGAAAGGTCCCAAGTACGTCCCAGACAACAACTACGTCTGGTGCGAGATCGAGAAGATGGACGAATGGAACGTCCCAAACACGGTTGTGGCCTCCTTTGGCGACAAGTATTACGTGCTGGCCAGCAACAGACCCGACGAGACAATGCTTCACATCGGGGGCGGACGCGATTGGACGCTGGAGAAATCCACCCCCACCACGGATAACATGGGACGCAGAGCCATCGGCTTCCGTATGGACGACAAGGGTGGCGCGCTCTTCTACGATCTGACGAGGAAGAACCCCAGCAGGCCCTTGTGCATTCTGCTCGACGCGATTGCCATATCCGCCCCGGAGATCAATCCGGAAAGACCCATCGGCCGTGAAGGCGTTATCACCGGCAGCTTCGGCGCCACCGAGGTCAGCGACATGGTCAACAAGCTCAATGCGGGCTCCCTACCCGGCCGGCTGATCGAGCAACCTATCTCCGAGAAGACTATCGGGCCGTCCATCGGCGCCGACAACCGCAATCAAGGCATCAGGGCAGGGATCATCGGCCTCATCGTGGTGATAATCGCCATGCTGGTCTACTACCTCCTCGGAGGCGGCATCGCCGACCTCGCCCTGATGTTGAACATCTTCTTCGTTCTGGCGATCATGGCGGGGCTGCGAGCGACGTTCACTCTGCCCGGCATCGCCGGTATCATTCTGACCATCGGCATGACGGTAGACGCGAACGTGCTGATCTTCGAAAGAATCCGCGAGGAACAGCAAAAAGGGTCCGGGCTGGCCATTGCCATCAAGAACGGATACCAACGGGCGTTTCGAGCCATTTTTGACTCCAACCTGACCACGTTTATCACCGCGGCCATCCTTTACTACGTCGCGTCGGAAGAAATCAAAGGGTTCGCCATCGTGCTCATGCTCGGTATTGCGTCCAGTATGTTCACGGCGCTCTTCGTGACCCGCGTCGTTTTCGACCTCCTCGTCTCGAAACGCCTTATCAAGGAGCACCTGTTCATGCTCCGTCTGATCCGGAACCCCAATGTGAACTGGATGGGGATGCGAAAGATGTTCTTCGCGATCTCGGGCACCCTCATCGTGCTGGGCCTGACTGTGTTCTTCACACGGGACAATACGAAGAACAACAAGTATGACATCGAGTTTACCGGCGGAACCAGCGTTCAAATCAATCTGAAGAATGAGGTGTCCCTCACGCGTCAGAACGTGGAAGATCGCATCGTCAAAGTAGGTCAGGAGCTGGGCAATCGCGCCTTACAGACGGCCAATGTCTATAGCCTCGGTGAAGCCATCGGCCCGGCTTCCGATGGCGAGAACAGCTTCCGCCAGTACGAGATCACCACGACGGCCACCAATATGACCAGCGCGGCTGTCACCTTCACACCGGACGCTCCCCAAAGCGCCGACAGTGTCACGGCCGCCATCAAGAAAGCTCAGGTCGAGTTTCGCCGAAACCTGGCGAGTTTGCGCGTGACACCGGACCGTGACAAGGCCAATTCCTTCGTTGTCTCCACCAGTCGAATCAACCCCTCGGTGATGCAGAATATCCTCCAGAAGGCTTTTCCCGAGGCCGAGGTGGCCGAGCCGCTGATCGACGAGGTCGTCAGCAACGCCGTCCGAAGCGCGTTCGAAGGACAGTTGGAGATTCAACAGAACCTGGAGCCTACCATCGTCTCGGAAACCAAGATCACCGAGACGCAGATCGACTCCTATCCTGAGCTGGCGGACTACATGGGCGGCCTCAAAATCGAGTGCCGCCTGGGATCGCCTGCTTCACTTCAGGACATCGACCGTCGCCTGAAGGACCTGCGTTTCAAACCCGACACGCAGAACTTGGTGTGGTACACGTACGGCCTTTTCGGGCCTGACCTCAAACCCGTCGATCCCAACCAGCCGGTGGACGCTTTCGTATATGTCAGCGCCGACCCGGAGGCGGGATTACGCGATTTCAGTGAAGAGGAGTGGAACCGCTTTGCCACCAATGAGAAGACGCGCGTTCTGGCGGCCACGCAGTTGGAAGCCTCGCTGCCGCGGGTCACGCAAATTGATCCGTCGGTCGGCTCGGAGCAGAAGACGCGCGCCTTGATTGCGATCTTCCTGTCGCTGTCGGCGATTGTCGCGTACGTCTGGGTCCGGTTCGGCAGTGTGCGCTACGGCCTGGCGGCGATCGCCTCGCTCGTCCACGACGTTACGATCACGCTCGGAGCCGTAACGGTTTGCGCGTACCTCGCAGGCACCCCGATCGGGCAGGCCCTGCTCATTGGCGATTTCAAGATCAACCTCGCCATGGTGGCCGCCTTTCTGACGCTGATCGGTTATTCGCTCAACGACACCATCGTCGTGTTCGACCGCATTCGCGAGAATCGACACAAAGCCCAGTTGACGGCCCAGACAATCACGAACAGCATCAACCAGACTCTGTCCAGAACCATCATGACGTCATTCACGACGTTCATCGTGGTATTGGTGATGTACATCTGGGGTGGTCCCGGATTGAGAGGTTTCACGTTTGCCATGGGCTTCGGCATCATCATTGGTACGTATTCATCCATCGCCATCGCGTCCCCGTTGTTGCTGATCGGTATAAAGAGGCAACAAGGCAAGCAGAAATAATCACTGGTGGCGTGAATTCTCACCCCGCGTGTCAGGGTCTGAGGCGCGCGTGGGGCGTGTTATGTCGCTCGCATGGGCGCGAGGCTCCGCTATCCTACAAGCTGCGGCGGTCGGTAGAGTGGGCAGAGACTTTAGAATAGGGTTGATCTGTGGCTTGGTCTTGGTGGTCGTGGCCCTGATCTGGGTGGCCACACGTCCGAGTCTAAGTTCTCAGGCTCGAATGCTTGGACCGAGGACGGCTTCGTCGCGGGACGATTTTTTACCCTCCCGAAGCCTCGGCCGCCGGCAACCACGCGAGACGCTGCCGCCGGGCCTAATCCCCGCGGAGCCTGATACCTCACGCGCGGCCTCGCCGACCCCGGTGGAGCCCGCGCCAAATCCCATCCAATCGAGGCCGCCTGTTGAAAGCCGGCCCAGCACCCCGGACCTGACGGTCTACGAGCAACAAGAGAAGATTCTGACAACCAAGTTCCATATCGTGCGCAAAGACGAAACCCTGTCATCCATCTCGCAGCAGTACTATGGAACCGCCAACAAGTGGCAGAAGATTCTCGAAGCCAATCGGAACCGCATCAAAGACCCCAACAAGATCACGCCTGGCGCCAAGCTAATCATCCCCGATTAGCCGGCCTCCATGCCGCGGCGCCGGGTGCAAACCTCTGGTCCATAGGGCAGACACATCTTGTGCCCGTGCCGTTCCATGCCATGCGTTTCAGATCGCCTGAGCGGCGTCGTGGTCCACGAGCCAGAGGATTCTGTCCAGCACAGGCCAGAGGACATGGATCGGATAGCGAACTTCGTCGGGCTCGCCGTGGAGCACGTCCTTCAATATCTGCGCCTTCCCCGCGCCGGAAACCAGCACCGCAAGGCGTCGGGCCGCACGCATTACCGGATGCGTCAGAGTGATCCGGTTGAGCATTTCGCCCCTCATGTAGACGGCGCACGCCAGGTCGTCGGTGTCGAACGGCGCGTAAGAGTTGGGCAGGAGCGACCCAGTGTGCCCATCCGAACCCATCCCAAGCACGATCAGATCCAACTGGGGGACCTCGCTGCCCGTGAGACCGAACACGTCGCGAATCACCTCTTCGTACGCATGAGCGGCGGTCCGGATGTCCTCGTACTCGGTGGGAATCCTGTGGACGTTGTCCGGCGGGATCGGCACTTTCTTCAGCAAGGCCTCGGCAGCCAGTCGATAATTGCTGTGAGGCGAGTCGGGCGGAACATAACGCTCATCCACCCAGAATACGTGAATCTTCTCCCACGGAAGCGCTCCTGCCGCAGGGCTGGCCGCGAGGACTTCGAAGGAACGCTTGGGTGTGTGCCCTCCGGACAGAGCCGTGTGGAATCTGCCTCTGGCCTGAATTGCCTCGCGCGCGGTCCGAACGAAGAGGTCGGCCGCCCGATGCGCGAGATCCTCACCGTCGCAGGCAACCTCGATGTTGGGTTGGTATTTTGCGGTAGTCTCCATAACTGCACCGCTCCAAAAAAGATCGCAGAAAGACGGACATCAACCATCATTCATTGGCGTACACCGGGTTCGAGCGGGCTGCATGGACATCTCAGCCCCCCGGCATGAGAACGGATTCAGACGTGAAACAGCAGTCGGTCTCAAACTCATATCCCGCCGCTTTCATTCACTGATCAAGATCGCTTCTATTATGGCATTCGGGTCAATCCATTGCCAGCGAAATCCGTCGCCTGCGCCAGAGGCCTTGGGCGGCACGGGGCCCGGTCAGGATTCGGACCGACACGGACGCCGCCGGGCGGTCATTTCTTTGCCACTTCCTGCGTCGCGGCCGCATCGCCCCAGTCGCCTCCCAGTGCCAGATGCAGGTTGACTCGCGTCGTCCAGATTTGACCTCTTAGCACGGCAATCTGTTCCTCCGCCGCCAAGCGCTGTTGCTCCGACGCGAGCACCGTCAAAATGGTCTCGACGCCCTGCTCATACCGCCGCTGCGACAGGGTCTCGGCCTCCCGCGATTCGATGAGCTGACTCTCGACATGCTCGAGCTGGGCCTGCAGATATTGCTCGCCCACCAAGGCGTCCTCCACCTCGCGCATCGCCCTCAGGACCGTGGTCCCATAGTCGGCCGCGACCGCCTCGTACGCGGCCCTGGCGGCGCGCACCTGGGCTCGGAGCCGCCCCCCCTGGAAGATGGGCTGCGTGATATTGAACATCCCCGAATAAGTCTCTGCAAAACTCTTCCAGAGGTCCGGCCATGCATCACTGCTCGCCCCGTAGTTGGCGCTGAGAACCAGACTTGGGCATAGTTGAGCGATGCTGGCGCCGATGCGTTCATTAGCCGCCCGCAACGAGAACTCGGTCGCCCTCACGTCGGGCCGTCGCTCAAGCAACGCCGCAGGTACGCCCACGGGGACCGGCTCCAGATTCGGCAGGTCGGCCAGCGTTCCGGGCAACGGCACCGATGATCCCGGCGCGCGGGCCAGGAGCACGTCCAGCGCGTGCTGCGCCATCGCCAGCGACAGTTCGATCGCCGGCTCCTGTCCCTTGGCCGCCTCCAGGTTGGCGCGAGCCAGGCGCACATCGACGGGGCTGACCAAGCCTCCGTTGTACCGGCGTTCCGTAATCTCCACCGTCCTGGCCCGGCTCTCGATACTGGCCTGGGCTATCACCAGACGCCTTTGGATCGTCGCGATGGTCGTTCTGGCCTCGACCACGGTCGCGATGATCGAATTGACCATCGCCTGCTGATTGGACTCGGCGGCGAACAGGTCGGCCCAGGCCGCACGTTGCGACCGGCGCAACTGGCCCCAGAAGTCCACCAGGTAGGACACACTGAATCCTTGGGTCCACGTGGTCGTCAGGAAATTGATTCCCCCGCTGGGGAAGCCCGGAAGACTGCCGAGGTTGATATACTGCTGGCTCCGGCTGCGCGACAGGCCGTATGAGACCTCGGGCCAAAGCTTCCCACGAGCCTGGGCCAGTCCCTCTTGTGACTCAAGCACGCGGGCGGCAGCCGCCTTGAGATCGTAGTTGCTTGCCAGCGCCTCTCGAACCAGCACGACCGTAACGGGATCGCCGAAGCGCTCCCACCAGTGGTCATAGGTACTGACTTCGTTGACCTCCACCGGTTGTGGTGCGGCGTTGACGAAGCCGGCCGCCGTATCGGCCGGCGTCTGCGGCCTGGAGTACTTCGGTCCCATCATGCAGCCGCCGACCGCGATCAGGACAGCAACCGGAAACAACACCCGCCAGACCACACCAACACTGACCTTCATTACCTGACACTCCAAACGCACACAAATAAACCCGTGGCCGAGAACCGACAACGCGGCCCGCAACAGACACACAACGAGACGCCTGCTCGGCACGGCCCCCCTCCGGAAACAGACGTTTAGCACCTCAGTTTGAAGCATTCGCCTGAGAAAGCAAGCGGTTTCTGTTCCTAATCTCCACCACCCGCACCGGGGGTTGCCGTAAGCTCCGTACTGGCAGGCACTTCCTGAGAATGCCCGAGACGCCCCCCCCGCTGGCGCGTCGGATTGTCTGGGGCCAGGCAACGGCCCTGACGATCAAGAATTTGCTCGAATTCACGGTGAAAACGGTTGACACTGAAGACGCAAAATCGCTATAGTGCCGGTTTCTGCAAGATCAGGGGCCGTAGCTCAACTGGTTAGAGCGTCGGACTGTCGATCCGAAGGTTGAGGGTTCGAGTCCCTTCGGCC